>NZ_JBXWRM010000005.1:0-253951 GCF_059612905.1 Ruegeria sp. YKSD163 | reverse complement strand
CCCCTGAGGTATTTCTTAACAGAAGAAAGGGCGCGGGCGCCCGTAGCTCAAAAGGTCAGAAAGAGACCGGACCGTCGAGTTCATGCACCTGCCAGGGCAGGCCATGGTTGTTGAGCATGTCCATGAAGTCGTCCGGGTCGAGCTGTTCCATGTTCCAAACGCCCGGTTCCACCCAATTGCCCTTGAGCACCTGCGCCGCGCCGATCATCGCAGGCACGCCGGTGGTGTAGCTAACCGCTTGGCTACCCACTTCGCGGAAGCATTCCTCGTGGTCGCAGATGTTGTAGATGTAATAGGTCTTCTCGCCCGAGCCGTCCTTGGCCTGGCCCGTGGCGATATCGCCGATGCAGGCCTTGCCCTTGGTTTCCTCGGCCAAGGTGCCGGGGTCGGGCAGCAGGGTTTTCAGGAACTGGATCGGGATGATTTCCTTGCCGTCATGCATGACCGGGTCGATGCGGGTCATGCCGACGTTTTCCAGCACGCGAGCGTGCATGATATAGGCATCGCCGAATGTCATCCAGAAGCGGGCGCGCTCGATCTCGGGGAAGTGGGTCGAGAGACTCTCCAGTTCCTCGTGATACATCAGGTACATGTTCTTGGGCCCGATGCCGGGGAAGTCGAACTCGACCTTGTGGGTCATGGCGGGCGTGACCTGCCAGTCACCGTTTTCCCAGTGCCGCGCCTCGGCCAGAACCTCGCGCAGGTTGATCTCGGGGTTGAAATTGGTGGCAAAGGCCTGCTCGTTCGAACCGCCATTGGCGTCCAGCACGTCGATCTGGCGGATGGTTTCGAGCTTGTGCTTTTTCAGCCAGGTGGCAAAGACCGAGGTCACGCCCGGATCGAAGCCGGACCCCAAGATTGCGGTCAGACCCGCCTCCTTGAACTTGTCCTGATAGGCCCATTGCCAGTGGTATTCGAACTTGGCCACATCCTCGGGCTCATAGTTGGCGGTATCGAGGTAGTGGCACCCGGCCTCGAGGCAGGCATCCATCAGCTTGAGGTCCTGATAGGGCAGGGCGAGGTTCACGAGGATCTCGGCGCCTGTCTCCTTGATGAGCGCGACGGTGGCGGCCACGTCCATCGCATCCAGCGCGGCGGTCTTGATCGTCACGCCGGTGCGCTCTTTGACCGAGGCTGCGATGGCGTCGCATTTCGCCTTGGTTCGGCTGGCCAGAGTGATCTCGGTGAAGATGTCGGAATTCATGGCCATCTTGTGAACGGCGGCGTGGCTGACGCCACCTGCGCCGACAACGAGTGTTTTGCCCATGGGAAGGTCTCCTCTGGCTGGTGGGTTATTCGTAATAGGTATAGCCGTTGATGCTGTCGCGATAGGCGCCGATGATCAGCTTGCGCTCGTTGGCCTTGAGGCAGCCGTTGGAAATGGCGCCATCGACCAGCTTGCGAAAGGCGGCGACGCAATCGGCCGGGTCGTATTCGACATAAGAGAGCACCTCGGAAATGGTGTCGCCCTCCTGCTCGTGCAGCAAGTCGAACCCGCCATCGGCGCGCAGGTCGATGGTGACCACGTTGGTGTCGCCAAAGAGGTTGTGCAGATCGCCCAGAGTCTCCTGATAGGCGCCGACGAAGAAGACACCGAGGTAATAGTCCTGATCCTCTGGCAGCGAATGAACCGGCAAGGAGGGCGATACGCCGTCTGTCAGGATGAAGCGGTCGACCTTGCCGTCGCTGTCGCAGGTGATGTCGGACAGGACCGCGCGGCGGTCGGGCGCCTCGTTCAGCATCTGAAGCGGCACGATCGGATGCAACTGGTCGATGGCCCAGACATCGGGCAGCGACTGGAACAGGGAAAAGTTGCAGTGGTAGATATCGGCGATCTTTTCCATCTGGGCGTCCAGATCGGTCTCGGCCTCGACCTCGGCCACCATGGTCTTGATCCGCGCCATCAGCGACAGATAGATCCGTTCGGCCCGGGCCATCTGGCGCAGATCGACATAGCCACGGCGAAACAGGGCCCGCAATTCGTTGCGATAGAATGTGGCGTCGTTCCAGCATTCCTGAAGCCGCGCGGGCGTCAGATAGCCGTTCACTGCTGCCAGGTCGGTGACCAGATGGTGATCGTCGGGCTCGGTACCCGGCGCGGTGGGCGCGTCGTACAGCGTGCTTTCGAGCACGTTGAACACCAGCAGCGACGAGGTTGCCACCACCGCGCGGCCGCTTTCGGTGACGATGGTGGGATGCGCGATGCCGGCCTCGTCCATCGCATAGGCCACTGTTTCCACCACGTTGGCGCAATATTCCTCGACCGTGTAGTTGATCGAGTTCTCGGTGGCGCGTTTCTCGCCGGTGTAATCGACACCCATGCCGCCGCCCAGGTCCAGATGGCTGAGCGGCACGCCCTCGGCGCTGAGTTCGGTGAAATAGCGGCAGGCCTCGCCCACGGCGCGGCGCACGTCGTTGACGTCGGGCACCTGGCTGCCTAGATGCGAGTGCTGAAGTTTCAGGCAATGGATCAGCCCGGCATCGCGCAGCTTGTCGACCACGCGCACGAGCTGGTCGGTATTCATGCCGAAGGAAGAACGGTCGCCCGAGCTTTCGACCCATTTGCCGCTCAGCTGGTTGGTGAGCTTCACGCGCACACCCAGAAGCGGCTCGATCCCCAGCTCGTTGTAGACCTCGATAACGGTATCGGCCTCTTTCGGGCTTTCCAGCACGATGACGGTGTTGAACCCCAGCTTGCGGCTGAGGATGGCGAGGCGGATGAACTCTGCATCCTTGACCCCGTTGCAGACGATCAGCGCGTCCGAGGCCAGCTTGTGCGCCAACGCGATCACCAGTTCGGGTTTCGATCCAGCCTCAAGCCCGTAACTATAGCGATGGCCGAACTCGACAATGCGGTCGATCACCTGCGCCTGCTGGTTGACCTTGATCGGAAACACGCCGCGATAGGCGCCCTTGTAGCCCGAGCGTTTGATGGCATCGACGAAACTGTCGTTGATATGGGCGATCTCGTT
This sequence comes from Ruegeria sp. YKSD163, assembly GCF_059612905.1. Taxonomy (NCBI): domain Bacteria; kingdom Pseudomonadati; phylum Pseudomonadota; class Alphaproteobacteria; order Rhodobacterales; family Roseobacteraceae; genus Ruegeria; species Ruegeria sp. YKSD163. The sequence goes on along the minus strand of NZ_JBXWRM010000005.1, from coordinate 250,979 downwards.
CTCAAGATAGGAACTGATCCGCAGGATCATCGGGGCGCGAATGCCGCGCTGTTCCAGATCGTGCAGGATGCCGGGCAGGCTGACCGCGTCGGCCTCGGGGCGGAGCGGGTTCTTCAGCCCGATCTCACCCTCTTCTGTCACCACAATCAGGCCCTTGCCCCATTTGTCCACGCCATAGACGGAATGCGGTGCGTCAAGAGGATGTTTCAATCGGGTCGGCCTTTCCTGCGGCTGGGGCTCCGGTGTCGGTCGCCCTTTAAAGGCGGGGTTCGATTCGTCCAAGGCCAAACTTGCGGTGACCGCCAAGAGGCGTGCGAAACGGACTTCGGGTCGTTCGCGACCTGTTTTCCTAGTCGTTTTCAGGTAAGCATAACCAAGGATCGCAACAACTTGAAACCGTTTGTGGCGATTTGCCGGGAATCGGATGCGGATGGCGCGTGATGTTACCCGTTGCGCTGTTCCATATGCTCGGCCAGCGAGTCGCGCGCGCCTCGGATATGTTCGGCGGTCAGGGCGGCTGCGCGTTCGGCCTCTCCCTTGGCGCAGGCGTCGAGAATGGCGAGATGTTCGCGGCGGGCGCGCTCCATCCCGTCGCTCAGCACCAGTTGCGCGCGCAGATAGCGGTCGATCCGGTCCATCGCGTTTTCGATGACCCCCAGGTGATAGGGCAGGGCCGAGGCGCGGTAGAGCGTTTCGTGAAACTCACGGTTCAGGTCACCATAGTGCATCGGGTCGCTCGCGGCTGCAAAGCGTTCCAGGCAGGTGCGGGCGGTGTCGATCACCTCGGCCGTCATGTTGGGCACGGCCCGGCGCATCACCTCGGCCTCGACCAGCGCGCGGAAATCGAAGATCTCGGTCGCCTCGGCCATCGACAGGCCCGCCACCACGGCGCCCTTGTAGCGTTCGGTCTTCACCAACCCTTGCTGCTCCAGCATGGTCAGCGCCTCGCGCACCGGGATGCGGCTGGTGTTGAAACTGCGCGCGATCTCGTCCTGGCGCAGCGGTTCACCATCGGCCAGGTCGCCCTCGACAATCGCGCGGCGCAGGGCGGCAAAGATGATACTGGCCGCCGAGGCCGAGCGCCCGATGTCAACAGTTTGAAATTTCGCCATTTTCCACGCTGTCAGCTACCGCTTTTCCCGCAGGCTAACGCAACACGGCGGGGATGTAAAAATTTTATATTGAATATTGGATCCAATATCCAATAACAAGAGGGCATCTCGACTCAGGGCGGGTCCGGTGATCCGCGACGAAAGGACATTCCATGACCCAGACCGTTTTCTCCGGCACCATGCCGGCGCTGATGACCCCCTGCACCCCCGACCGCCGACCCGATTTCGACGCGCTGGTGCGCAAGGGGCGCGAGATGATCGCTGTTGGCATGTCGGCGGTGGTCTATTGCGGCTCGATGGGGGACTGGCCGCTGTTGACCGATGCCGAACGGATGGAGGGCGTGGCGCGCCTGACCGCCGCCGGGGTGCCGGTGATCGTGGGAACGGGGGCGGTCAACACCGCCTCGGCCGTTGCCCATGCCCGCCACGCGGCCGAGGTCGGCGCGCGCGGTTTGATGGTGATCCCGCGCGTGTTGTCGCGCGGCAGTTCGATGGCGGCGCAACGCGCTCATTTCGCGGCGATCCTGTCGGCGGCGCCCAACCTGCCGGCGGTGATCTACAACAGCCCCTACTACGGCTTTGCCACCCGCGCCGATCTGTTCTTTGACCTGCGCCGGGCGCATCCCAACCTGATCGGGTTCAAGGAGTTCGGCGGCAAGGCCGACCTGCGCTATGCCGCCGAGGCGATCACTTCGCAGGACGATGGTGTGACGCTGATGGTCGGGGTCGATACCGCCGTCTTTCATGGTTTCGTCAATTGCGGGGCCGAGGGGGCGATCACCGGTATCGGCAACGCGCTGCCGCGCGAGGTGCTGCATCTGGTCGTGCTCTGCCGCCGTGCGGCGGCGGGCGATCCGGTGGCGCGGCAGCGCGCGCAGGAGCTGGAAGAGGCGCTGGGGGTATTGTCGTCCTTTGACGAGGGGCCGGACCTGGTTCTTTACTACAAGCATATGATGGTGCTGAACGGCGAGCCGGAATACAGCCTGCATTTCAACGAGACCGACGCGTTGAGCGACAGCCAGCGCGGCTATGTCGAGCGGCAATACGCCCTGTTCCGCACCTGGTATGCCGGTTGGTCGCGGCAGCTCGACCTTGCGGCCTGAGGCAATGGGGATGGAATATCGCAATTTCATCGGCGGCGACTGGGTCGCCTGCGGCACGGGCCGCGCCAATGTGAACCCCTCGGATGTGACCGATATCATCGGTCACGCGGCGCAGGCCGGAGTGGGGGAGTTGGACGCCGCCATCGCCGCCGCCCATGCTGCTGCGCCGATCTGGGCCGCTTCGACCCCACAACAGCGCTTCGATGCGCTTGATTTCACCGGCGCCGAGCTGTTGGCGCGCAAGGAGGAATTGGGGCGGCTCTTGTCGCGCGAAGAGGGCAAGACGCTGGCCGAGGGGATCGGCGAGGTGGCGCGGGCCGGGCAGCTCTTCAAGTTCTTCGCCGGTGAGGCGCTGCGCCAGACCGGCGACCGGCTGGCCTCGGTCCGACCCGGGGTCGAGGTCGAGGTCACCCGCGCGCCTGTGGGCGTAGTCGGGCTGATCACGCCCTGGAACTTTCCCATCGCGATCCCGGCCTGGAAAGTCGCCCCGGCGCTGGCCCATGGCAATGCGGTGGTGCTGAAACCCGCCGACCTGGTGCCGGGAAGTGCCCATGCGCTGGTCGAGATTCTGTCGCGCGCCGGCCTGCCCGCGGGCGTGATGAACCTGGTGATGGGGCGCGGGTCCGAGCTGGGTCCGCGTCTGATATCGGACGCGCGGGTGAGCGCGATTTCCTTTACCGGGTCGGTGCCCACCGGGCGCGGTATCGCGGCGGCCTGCGGCGCGGCGATGAAGAAGGTGCAGCTGGAGATGGGCGGCAAGAACCCGATGGTGGTTCTGGACGATGCCGATCTGGATCTGGCGGTGGCCGCCTGCCTCAATGGTGCGTTCTTTTCCACCGGCCAGCGCTGCACCGCCTCGTCCCGGTTGATCGTGACCGAGGGTGTGCATGACCGCTTCGTGGCGGCGCTGACGGTGGCGATGCGCGACCTGCGGGTGGGCGATGCGCTGGACCCGGCAACCCAGATGGGGCCGGTGGTGGATGCGCGGCAGCTCGAGCAGAACCTAGGCTATATCGAGATCGCGCGAAGTGAAGGCGGCACTGTCACCGGCGGCGAGCGGTTGGAGCTGGACAAGGACGGGTTTTACATGGCCCCGGCGCTGGTGACCGAGACCACGCCCGAGATGTGCATCAACCGCGAAGAGGTGTTCGGCCCCGTCGCCTCGGTCCTTCGCGTGCGGGACTATGACGAGGCTTTGGCGGTGGCAAATGACACCGAATTCGGCCTGTCGGCGGGGATCTGCACCACCTCGCTGAAACACGCGAGCCATTTCAAGGCCAATGTGCGCGCGGGCATGGTGATGGTCAACCTGCCCACCGCTGGGGTGGACTATCATGTGCCCTTTGGCGGCACCAAGGGGTCGAGCCATGGCGCGCGCGAACAGGGGACCTATGCCGCCGAGTTCTACACCACCGTCAAGACCGCCTATACGCTGCCATGACACGCGGTGTCGAGGTCATCGTGATCGGGGCTGGCGTGGTCGGCATCACCTGTGCGCTGGCCCTGCAAGGGGCTGGCTACACAGTCACGGTGCTGGACCGCAAGGGGGTCGCGGCCGAGGCGTCGGCGGGTAATGCCGGGGCCTTTGCCTTTGCCGATGTGATCCCGCTGGCGACGCCGGGGCTCATGCGCAAGGCGCCGAAATGGCTGCTTGATCCGCTGGGGCCGCTGTCGGTCCCGCCGGGTTATGTCGCGCAGATTGCCCCCTGGATGGTCCGGTTCTGGCGGGCCAGTTGGCGCGACCGTTATGTCGGTGCGCTGTCGGCGCAGGCGGCGCTGATGCGGCTGAGCGCCGAAGCGCTGGACACGCTGATTGCCGAGACCGGCGCGCGGGCGCTGGTCCGCGACGAGGGGCAGTTGCAGCTCTACGAAGGGCAGCGCTCCTATGAGGCCAGCCTGCCCGGGTGGGAGACCCGCGCCGCCCATGGGGTCGCCTTTCGCCTGCTCGACCGGCCCGAGGCGATTGCCGAGATTCAGCCGGGCCTGTCGCCGCGCTTCACTCATGCCGGGTTCACCCCCGGTTGGCGCAACGTGACCGATCCGGTGCTGTGGGTCGCGCATCTGGCGGATGTCTTCCGGGCGCGGGGCGGGCGGATCGAGATCGCCGAGGTTCGCGCGTTGCGGCAGGAGGGCGAGACGGTGACGCTCGACTGTGCCGATGGTGCCCGCCGGGCGGATCGGGCGGTGATCTGCGCCGGGGCCTGGTCGCATCACCTGGCGCGGACGCTGGGCGACCGTATCCCGCTGGAAACCGAGCGCGGCTATAACACCACCCTGCCTGCGGGGGTCTTCGATCTGCGCACGCATCTGACCTTTCCCGATCACGGTTTTGTCGTCTCGCGCATCGGGCAGGGGGTGCGTGTCGGCGGCGCGGTGGAGCTGGGCGGGTTGAAACGCCCACCCAACTGGCGCCGGGCCGAAGTGCTGCTGGACAAGGCGCGCGGGTTCCTGCCCGGTCTGCGGACCGAGGGCGGGACACAGTGGATGGGCTTTCGACCCTCGCTGCCCGACAGTTTGCCGGTGATCGGCCCGGCTCCGCGCGCGGATCGCGTCACCTATGCCTTTGGCCACGGCCATCTGGGCCTGACCCAATCGGCGGGCACGGCGGCGCTGGTCGCCGCGCTTGTCACCGGGGCCGCGCCCCGGATCGACCTTTCCCCCTACGCTGCAACCCGTTTCTGAGGCAACATGACCCAGTTCACCTTTTCCTGTATCGACGGCCACACCTGCGGCAACCCGGTGCGTGTGGTCACCGGCGGCGCGCCGCGTCTGAACGGCGCTACCATGCTGGCGCGCCGGGCGCATTTTCAGGCAGAGTTCGACTGGATCCGCACCGGCCTGATGTTCGAGCCGCGCGGCCATGACCAGATGTCTGGCAGCATCCTCTATCCGCCGACCCGCGAGGATTGCGATGTGGGGGTTCTCTATATCGAGACGTCGGGCTGTTTGCCGATGTGCGGGCATGGCACCATCGGCACGGTGACGACCGCCATCGAACACGGGCTGGTCACGCCGCGTGTGCCGGGCGTGTTGCGGCTCGACACGCCCGCCGGGCTGGTGGTGGCGGAATACCGGCAGGAGGGGCGATTTGTCGAAGAGGTGCGGCTAACCAATGTGCCCGCCTATCTGCATGCCACGGGTCTGAGCGCCCATCTCGAAGGGCTGGGCGAGGTCACGGTCGATGTGGCCTATGGCGGCAATTTCTACGCAATCGTCGAGCCGCAGGCGGTGTTCCGCGATATTGCCGATCACCGGGCGCTGGACCTCGTGGGGTGGAGCCCGCGCCTACGCGCGGCGCTGAACGAGAAGTACACGTTCACCCACCCCGAGAAACCCGAGATCCAGGGGCTGTCGCATATCCTCTGGACCGGGCAGCCGACCCAGCCCGGCGCGGATGCGCGCAACGCGGTGTTCTATGGCGAAAAGGCCATCGACCGGTCGCCCTGTGGCACCGGAACCTCGGCCCGGATGGCGCAGCTGGCGGCGCGCGGCGCCTTGCGTCCCGGCGACGATTTCGTGCACGAGTCCATCATCGGCTCGCTGTTTCATGGCCGGGTCGAAGCGGCGGCAGAGGTCGGCGGCAGGCCGGGTATCATCCCCTCGATTGGCGGCTGGGCGCGGGTCACCGGCTTCAACACCATCTTCATTGACGCGCGCGACCCCTATGCCCATGGTTTCGTCGTGGCCTGAACAGGGAGGCGGGATGGCACACTGCATCGTGGCAGCCGAGGTGTCGGGGCCGGTTCTGGTCTTTGACGAGGGGTTGAGTTTCTGGGGCGGGGTCGATCCCGAGACGGGCCGGGTGATCGACGCACATCACCCGCAGCACGGTGCGGCACTGGCCGGGGCGGTGGTAATGATGCCGACCAGCCGGGGGTCATGCTCGGGCAGTGGCGTGCTGCTGGCGCTGGCGCTGAATGGCCACGCCCCGGCGGCGCTGGTGTTCCGTGAGGGCGAGGATATCCTGACACTCGGTGCCTTGGTCGCAGTCTGGATGTATGACCGGCCGGTCGCGGTGCTGCGCCTGTCGGCGTCGGAGTATGACGCGCTGGCGAAAGAGCCTTTGGCCGCGGTGACGCCTGATCGGCTGACGGCAGGGGCGCTGTCGCTGACATTGGAATCGCTCGCGGGCGAGATGTTAGACCTGAGCGCGGTGGACCGCGCCATGCTCTCCGAGGCGGCCGCGCCGCCGGTGCGGCTGGCGATGCGGATCATCTGCGCCATGGCGGCGGCGCAGGGGGCCGAACGGCTGACCGATGTCAGCCGCGCCCATATCGACGGCTGCATCTATCACAGTGAGGCCAATCTGCGTTTTGCCGAGGATATGGCCGCGATGGGCGGGCGGGTCTGTATCCCCACCACGATGAACGCGATCTCGGTCGATCATGCCAACTGGCGCGCGCAGGGCGTGCCGCCTGCGTTCGGCGGGCCGGCCAGTCGGCTGGCCGATGCCTATCTGCGGATGGGCGCGCGACCCAGTTTCACCTGTGCGCCCTATCTGCTGGAGGACATACCAAAGGCGGGCGAGGCCATCGCCTGGGCCGAGTCGAACGCGGTGGTCTATGCCAACAGCGTGCTGGCTGCGCGCAGCGTCAAACATCCCGATTACCTCGACCTGTGCATGGCGCTGACGGGCAGGGCGCCGCTGGCTGGCGTCTATCTGGATGCCAATCGAAAGGCGCAGGTGGAAATCCGGGTAGAGCGGCCTGAGGACGCAGACGACGCGTTCTGGCCGCTCTTGGGCTATCTGGCCGGGCGGCTGGCGCCGGACCGCATTCCTCTCCTGACCGGGCTGGAGGACAGCGCGCCGTCCGAGGATGACCTCAAGGCGCTCTGTGCTGCTTTCGGCACCACTTCGGCGGCGGCGATGCTGCACGTCGCGGGGGTGACGCCCGAGGCTGAAGGAGCCCTGGCCGAGGGAGCGGCGCGTATGGCTATCGTGCCGGGGGACTTCGCCCGCGCATGGGCGCAGTTCAATCCCGGGCCCGCGCGGGTGGAACTGGTGGCCATCGGCAGTCCGCATGCCTCGGCCCATGAATGTCGGGTATTGGCGGACCTGCTGGACGGGCGCCGGATCGCCAAGGGAGCCGCCGCCATTGTCACGATTGGCCGGGGCGAGCGTGACAAGTTAGCAGGCGACGGGGTATTGGCGCGCCTGCAAGCCTCGGGCGTGCAAGTCATCCCGGACCTCTGCTGGTGTTCGGTGACCGAGCCGGTACTGCCGCCCACCACGCGTACCATCATGACCAATTCGGGCAAATACGCCCATTACGGGCCGGGCCTGTCGGGCCGCGCCATGCGGTTTGGCAGCCTTGCGCAGTGTGCCGAGGCGGCGCTGACCGGGCATGCGCCGGGGCGTCCCGGCTGGATTAGCTGAGTAGGCAGAAAAATGCGCAGCAGCAAGACCATCCATGTGATCTCCGCCCATGCCGAGGGCGAGGTGGGCGATGTCATCGTTGGCGGCGTCGCGCCGCCACCGGGAGAGACCCTGTGGGCGCAGCGCAACTGGATCGCGCGCGACGGGCGGCTGAGGAACTTCATGCTGAACGAGCCGCGTGGCGGCGTGTTCCGGCATGTCAACCTGTTGGTGCCGCCCAAGGACCCGCGCGCCGATGCGGCCTTTATCATCATGGAACCCGAGGACACGCCGCCGATGTCCGGGTCGAACTCGATCTGCGTGGCGACCGTGCTGCTCGACAGCGGGTTGGTCGAAATGGTCGAGCCGGTGACCGAACTGGTGCTCGAAGCCCCCGGAGGGCTGGTGGATGTGCGGGCCGAATGCCGGAGTGGGAAGGCCGAGCGCATATTCGTGCGCAACCTGCCGTCCTTTGCCGCGCAGCTCGATGTCTCGCTGGATGTGCCCGGTGTCGGGCGGGTGACTGTGGACACGGCCTTTGGTGGAGACAGTTTCGTTGTGGTTCGACCGCAGGATTTAGGCGTGCAAATCGCCCGAGACCGGGCGCGGGACCTGGCCGAAATGGGCATCGCCATCACCAGTGCGGCCAATGCGCAGCTGGGCTTTCACCACCCGGAAAACCCGGAGTGGCGGCATATCTCCTTTTGCCTCTTTGCAGGTGAGATCGAACGGCGGGACGGGGTCTTGCGCGCCGCTTCCGCCGTGGCGATCCAGCCCGGCAAGATCGACCGCTCGCCCACCGGCACCGCCGTGTCGGCGCGTATGGCGATCCTGCATGCGCGGGGCGAGATGGCCGAGGGGGAACAGTTTGTCGCGACCTCGATCATCGGGTCCGAATTCTCCGGTCGCATTGCCGGGCTGACAAGCGTCGGCGACCGCCCGGCAATCCTTCCCGAGATTTCGGGGCGGGGCTGGATCACTGGCATTCACCAGCACATGCTGGACCCCGGCGACCCATGGCCCGAGGGATACCGCCTGCGCGACACTTGGGGAGTCTGACGCGTGATTTCATTTTGTTTTCGTAAATAATTTTTATAATACAAAGAGATGCATGAAACTAAAAATTTAGTTTGACAACTTGCGCGCCCATGTGAAAGCTAAATGACAGTCAGGTGCCGCAGAGCATTTCTGGCGTTGCAGACAACAGGGAGGAAAAGATGCGCAGGTATCTTTTGTCCGCAGCCGCGGTATGCGCCGTGGTCGCGGGACAGGCAGCCTATGCCGACGAGGCCGCTGCCAAGAAATGGATTGACGAAGAGTTCCAGCCCTCGGTCCTGTCCAAGGACGAGCAAATGGCCGAGATGCAATGGTTCATCAAGGCGGCCGAACCTTATGCGGGCATGGAAATCAACGTGCTGTCCGAGGGCATTCCCACGCACAGCTACGAATCCGAAGTGCTGACCAAGGCATTCGAGGAAATCACCGGCATCAAGGTGAATCACCAGATCCTGGGCGAGGGCGAGGTCGTTCAGGCCGTGCAGACCCAGATGCAGACCAAGCGGAACCTGTATGACGCCTATGTCAACGATTCCGACTTGATCGGCACCCATTCGCGCCTTCAACTGGCATATAACCTGACCGACATGATGGCGGGTGATTTCAAGGACGTGACCAACCCCGGTCTCGACCTGGATGATTTCATGGGCACTCAGTTCACCACCGGTCCCGATGGCGATCTGTACCAGCTGCCCGACCAGCAATTCGCCAACCTCTACTGGTTCCGCAAGGATTGGTTCGACCGCGAGGACCTGAAAGCGGCGTTCAAGGCCAAATATGGCTACGAGCTGGGCGTGCCGGTCAACTGGTCGGCCTATGAGGATATCGCCGAGTTCTTCAGCGAGGACGTCAAGGAAATCGACGGCACCGCGATCTATGGCCACATGGATTACGGCAAGCGCGCGCCTGACCTCGGCTGGCGGATGACCGACGCCTGGCTGTCGATGGCCGGTGCCGGATCCAAGGGTGAGCCCAACGGTATCCCGATCGACGAATGGGGTATTCGCATGGAAGCCGGTTCGTGCAACCCGGCGGGTGCCAGCGTGACCCGCGGTGGCGCGGCAAACGGCCCGGCGGCGGTCTATGCGATTCGCAAGTGGGACGAATGGCTGCGCAAATATGCGCCTCCGGGTGCGGCGTCTTATGACTTCTACCAGTCGCTGCCGGCACTGGCCCAAGGCAACGTGGCCCAGCAGATCTTCTGGTACACCGCCTTTACTGCCGATATGGTCAAGCCGCAGTCCGAAGGCAACAACACCGTGGATGGTGACGGCAACCCGCTGTGGCGGATGGCGCCCAGCCCGCATGGCCCCTATTGGGAAGACGGCCAGAAGGTCGGCTATCAGGACGTGGGATCGTGGACCATTCTCAACTCCACCCCGCTGGATCGTGCACAGGCGGCTTGGCTCTATGCCCAGTTCGTGGTCTCCAAGACCGTCGACGTGAAGAAAAGCCATGTTGGCTTGACCTTCATCCGCGACAGCTCGGTCAATCACGAGAGCTTCTCGGAACGCGCGCCGAAACTGGGTGGCCTGGTGGAATTCTATCGCTCGCCCGACCGCGTGCGCTGGTCGCCCACCGGCATCAACGTGCCTGACTACCCGAAGCTTGCCCAGATCTGGTGGCAGCAAATCGGTGACGTGAACTCGGGTGCCTTTACCCCGCAAGAGGCGATGGACCGTCTGGCGTTCGAAATGGACACCGTGATGGCCCGGATGCAGGCTGCGGACGAGGCGGCGAATGTCTATGGCGGCTGTGGCCCGCGCCTGAACGAAGAGAAGGACGCGGAATGGTGGTTCGCCAATGGCGGTGCCAAGCCCAAGCTGGACAACGAAAAGCCGCAGGGCGAGACCGTCAACTATGACGAGTTGGTCGCCCGCTGGTCCAAGAACTGATCTGGCTTCCTGATGGGCGGGGTCGTAAGTGAACCCGCCCACCCTCAGCCCCGGGGAACCTTCCGGTCTCCGGGGCCTCTCTGACCAAAAGAACCGGCCGAAAGCTTTGGGACGATGGCACTCGAACTTAGAAACGTAACCAAGCGCGTCGGCGCCGACCTGCATATCAAGGAAACCTCTCTGGTCCTTGAGACAGGTCACTTCAATGTCCTGCTCGGTGCGACCGGCGCTGGCAAGACCTCGCTGATCAAGATGATGGCCGGGCTCGACCCGGTGGCCAGCGGTCAAATCCTGATGGATGGCCAGGACGTGACCGGGCAGAGCACCCAGAAACGCAACATCAGCCTGGTGCACCAGTTTTTCATCAACTATCCGCATATGACGGTGTTCGACAACATTGCCTCGCCGCTCAAGGTGGCGGGCCTGCCGAAATCCGAGATACAGGGCCGGGTCGAACATGCCGCCGATATCCTGAAGCTGCGCCCGATGCTGCACCGGCGCCCGCACGAGCTGTCGGGCGGCCAGCAGCAACGCACCGCGCTGGCGCGTGCGATTGCTAAGGAAAGCCGCGCTGTGTTCCTGGACGAGCCGCTGGCCAATCTCGACTATAAACTGCGCGAGGAGTTGCGCGACCAGCTGCCCGACCTGTTTGCGGGCCGAGGCGCGGTGGTGGTCTATGCGACCTCGGAGCCTGAAGAAGCGCTGCTTCTGGGCGGGTATACGGCGCTGATGGAGGATGGCCGGGTAACCCAGTTCGGTCGCACCGCCGAGATCTATCGCGATCCTTCCAATGTACTGGCCGCGCAGGTGTTCTCGGACCCGCCGATCAACACGGCCGAGATCGTCAAGCAGGGCGATATCGCGCGCATGGGCACCGATGTCACCTGGACGCTCAGCGGACCGGCTGCTGGTCTGGCGGATGGCGCTTATGTCATCGCGATCCGGCCCCATCACGTATCGCCCGTCGCCTCGTCCGAGGCCACTGTCACCCTGTCCGGCCGGGTGCAGGTGACCGAGCTTTCGGGCTCGGAAAGCTCGGCGCATTTCGACATGGGCAGCGGCAGTTGGGTGTCGCTGGCACCGGGCGTTCACCCGTACCGGGTGGGCGAAATGCATGATTTCCATATGGATCCGTCGGCGGCCTATGTGTTTGCGCCCGATGGCTCCCGCGTGGCGTGAGGCGCAGATGGCGAAAATTACACTCTCCAAGCTGCGACACAGCTATTATCCGAACCCGAAAACGCCCGATGACTACGCGTTGAAGGAGATCGACCTCGACTGGACCGATGGCGGCGCCTATGCGCTGCTGGGGCCGTCGGGCTGTGGCAAGTCCACGCTTCTGAACATCATATCGGGCCTGCTGGTCCCGTCCGAGGGGCGGATCCTGTTCGACGGGCAGGACGTGACCGAATTGCCTCCAGACAAACGCAACATCGCGCAGGTGTTCCAGTTTCCGGTGATCTACGACACGATGACCGTCTACGACAACCTCGCCTTTCCCCTGCGCAACCGGGGCCGGGATGAGGCCACGGTGCGCGAGCGCGTGACTGCCATTGCCGAGATGCTGGAACTGTCCGACCTGCTCGACCGCAAGGCCGCGCATCTGAGCCCGGACAACAAGCAGAAGATCTCGATGGGGCGCGGGCTGGTGCGCCAGGACGTCAACGTGGTGATGTTCGACGAGCCGCTGACCGTGATCGACCCGCATCTGAAGTGGAAGCTGCGCTCCAAGCTCAAGGAACTGCACCAGCGGGTGCGCGCCACCATGATCTATGTCACCCATGACCAGACCGAGGCGCTGACATTCGCCGATCAGGTGGTGGTGATGCAAGAGGGCGAGGTGGTGCAGATCGGCACCCCGGTCGAACTGTTCGACCGGCCCGCCCATACCTTTGTGGGCCATTTCATCGGCTCGCCCGGCATGAACATCCTGCCCGCCGACCTGTCGGATGGGGTGGCACGGTTCGCCGGTCAGGCGATCCCGCTCGAAGGGCCGATCACCGCTATGCCTGGCGCCCGGACCGAGATCGGCGTCCGCCCTGAATTTGTATCGCTGTGCCAGTCGGGCCTGCCCGCGACCGTCACCAAGGTCTCGGATGTGGGGCGGCATACGGTGGTGGAATGCGACGTGGCCGGCAGCCGCGTCAATGCCATCGTCAGTGGACCCGGCCCTGAACGGGGCGCGATGGTGCAACTGGATTTCCGCCGCGACCAGACCCGGCTGTATGCCGATGGCTGGCTGGCGACCGAGGCCGCGGAGGGCGCCGCATGAAGACCGAAAATCAAAAGGCCTGGTTCTTTGTGCTGCCGGTGTTGTTTTTGGTGGCGTTCAACGCGCTGATCCCGATGATGACGGTGGTCAACTATTCGGTGCAGGAGACGTTCGGCGACAACCTGTTCTTCTGGCAGGGGCTGGGTTGGTTCGAGCAGATCCTGCGCTCGGACCGGTTTCACGCGGCGCTGGGGCGGCAGTTCCTGTTCACCTTCCTGATCCTGATCATCGAGGTGCCGCTGGGCATCGCCATTGCTCTGTCGATGCCGCGCAAAGGGTTCTGGGTGCCGGTCTGCCTGGTGCTGATGGCGCTGCCGATGCTGATCCCGTGGAACGTTGTGGGGGCGATGTGGAACATCTTTACCCTGCCAGACATTGGCCTGTTGGGCTATTTCCTGAACCATGTCATGGGCATAAACTATGACATGACGCAGGACCCGCTGGCGGCCTGGATCACCATCGTCACCATGGATGTCTGGCACTGGACCTCGTTGGTGGTGCTGCTCAGCTATGCGGGCCTCGTGTCGATCCCTGACGCCTATTATCAGGCGGCCAAGATCGACGGGGCGTCGAACTGGGCGGTATTCCGGTTCATCCAGCTGCCCAAAATGAAAACGGTTCTGACCATCGCGATCCTTCTCAGGTTCATGGATAGCTTCAACATCTATACCGAGCCTTTCGTGATGACCGGGGGCGGTCCCGGCAACTCGACCACGCTTTTGTCCATCGACCTGGTCAAGATCGCGCTGGGGCAGTTCGACCTGGGTCCGGCGGCCGCGATGAGCCTGATCTATTTCGCCATTACCCTGCTGGTCAGCTGGCTGTTCTACACGCTTATGACCAAGGACGATCAGAACTGAGGACGACAGACATGCAGAAACGAACCCTCGTCCCCATCGCCTATATCCTGTTCCTGATGCTGCCGATCTATTGGCTGGTGGCGATGAGTTTCAAGACGACCAACGAGATCCTAGCCGGGTTCTCGCTGTTCCCGCAAACCTTCACGCTGGAAAACTACCGGGTCATCTTCACCGATCCGACCTGGTATTGGGGCTATATCAACTCGATCCTCTACGTCACGCTGAACACGGTGATCTCGGTCGCGGTGTCGCTGCCGGCGGCCTATGCCTTCAGCCGGTATCGGTTCCTGGGCGACAAGCAGCTGTTCTTCTGGCTGTTGACCAACCGGATGGCGCCGGCGGCGGTGTTTGCGCTGCCGTTCTTCCAGCTCTATTCGGCTGTTGGGCTGTTTGATACCCATCTGGCGGTGGCGCTGGCGCATTGCCTGTTCAACATCCCGCTCGCGGTCTGGATCCTCGAAGGCTTCATGCGTGGCATCCCCAAGGAACTGGACGAGACCGCCTTTGTCGACGGCTATTCCTTTCCCCGCTTCTTTGCCACCATCTTTGTCCCCTCGATCAAGGCGGGCGTCGGGGTGGCGGCCTTCTTCTGCTTCATGTTCTCGTGGGTCGAGATGCTGCTGGCCAAGACGCTGACAGCGGTCGACGCGAAGCCCATCGCGGCCACCATGACCAAGACCGCGTCAAGTGCGGGGTACGAGCTGGGCCTGCTGGCGGCGGCGGGGACATTGACGATCATTCCGGGCGCGATCGTGATCTGGTTCGTCCGCAACTACATCGCCAAGGGTTTTGCGATGGGGAGGGTGTGATGCTTTCATGGATGGCCTGGACCTGGCCCACCGCGCTTTTGTTCATCGGCATCTTCAGCGCCATCGGGGTGCTGGTGGTGCTTGAAATCCGGCACCCGGGCGGCGATGCCCGCAAGGGGGTGCTGGGCCTGACCACCACCCGGGGCGACCGGCTGTTCATCAGCCTGTTGGGCAGCAGCTATATCTTCCTGGCCTGGCTGGGCCTCATGGGCCCGCCGCTCTGGGTGCCACTCGGGCTGGCACTGGCCTGGGGCACCTTCTGTTTCTGGAAGGTGTAAGCGCCCACCTGCTAAGAAAATAGTTTTCAACCGCCCTTTCAGCCCCTAGCATGAATCGGAACAAGGACGATGCGGAAAATCGAGCCGATGGCGCGCAAACAGGAACGCTCCCTGCTGACCGAGGTCGAACTGGAATTCATGACCGTGGTCTGGGAAATCGGCAGCGGTACCGTGCGTGATATTCTGGCCGAGCTTAACAAGGCGCAGACCCGCGCCTATACCTCGGTCGCGACGGTATTGAAGATCATGGAGCAGAAGGGCTTTCTGACCTCCGAGCGGCATGACCGCTCGCTTGTCTACCGCCCGGCCGTTCCCAAGGAAGACTACCAACGAACGACACTCAAGGACCTTTCGAGCAAGCTTTTCGACGGCGCACCGGCGGCATTGGTCGCCCGGCTTGTCGACGACGAAGAGGTGACGGACGACATGCTCGAAAGCATGCGGGCCTTGCTGAACGAAAGGTTGGGGGACAATGGACGGTGAAGTTCTTCTCAATGCCTATCTCGATCTGAATCTTCTGCTGGTCGCGGGTGTCGCGATCTGGTCGCTGCTCCGATGGGCGGTAATGAAAACCCGGCTGGGCACTGCCTATTTGCCGCAATTGCGGCTTCTGAACGGGCTGACCGTTCTGCTGGTGGCCTCGCCGTTGTTGGCGCTGATGATCACAACCTGGATTGTCGCCCATCCCCCCAATATCCCGGATTTGCTGGTGCGGCAGTACCTGCATGGCAATGTCGGTCTCAGCGCCAGCCAGTTCGAGGCCCTGCTGGGCCTGCGCGAGGATATGGTGCGCGCCCTGCTGGCACAGCACGAGGTCTGGGCCCGGGTGGTGGTGGCGGCCTTTCTGGCCGGCGCGCTGTTCTGTGCCCTGCATATGGGCCTGTCGGTGCTGCGGCTGACCCACAGTCTGCGCGGCGCCCATCTGTGGAAACGCATCGGGCGGGTGGAACTCCTGATCAGCGACACCGCCCGTGTCGCCTATTCCACCCGCGGGGTGCGCAATCGCTATGTGGTGCTGCCCTCGGCGTTGCTCGAGGCGCCGCAGGACCTGCGGATGACCGTCGCACACGAGTTGCAGCATTTCCGCCAGAGTGACATCGAATGCGAGTTCCTGCTTGAACTGTTGCGCCCGCTGCTGTTCTGGAATCCGGCCTTTTTCCTGTGGCGTCGCCAGGTGCGGATGCTGCGAGAATATGCCTGTGACCAGGCGCTGATGGCACGCCCGCATTTCGACATGCGCGCCTATTGCGAGTGCCTGATCCGGGCCTGCCAGGTGGCCGCGCAGAACCCGGTGCTTTTTGCTCGCACCACCCCCACGGTGGCCCTGGTGGACCGGCGCGAGACGCGCCGTCCCTCGACGCTACAAAGTCGCATCGTGGCGCTGACCGCCACCCGTCAGGATACCGCCGGGCCTGGGGTCTGGCTGCTCATTTCAGGGCTGCTGATGGCCTCGGTTCTGACGACGATGCTGGTCATGCAGCGTTCGTCGGACTGGAGCCATGATCGCATCATGCTGTCTACCATCGTCAATCTGGAACGCATGGCCCAGCGCAATGCGACCGTCAGCAGCCCGTTCCAGGGTGGTTTCGTGGTGGCGACAGACTGAAACGGTGGGCCGGCTTTGGGATTTGCGATTCAGCTTGGTCTGAAAACCGTCTAAGCTGTCGCAGATTTGAAACCGGAGACCCGTGATGAAAGCCGTCCTTTACCGTGCCTTTGGCGCCGCGCGCGATGTCCTGCAATTGGAGGAGCTGCCCACGCCCCGGCCCGGTCCGGGAGAGGTACTGGTCGATCTGACGTTCTCAGGTGTGAACCCTTCGGATGTCAAGGCGCGGGCCGGCGCGCGCGCCGGCGTCACCGAGCTGCCTTATCCCGCCATCGTACCCCACAGCGACGGGTCCGGTGTAATCCGTTCGGTGGGCGACGGGGTCGATGCTGGCCGGGTGGGCGAACGGGTCTGGCTGTGGAACGGGCAATGGGGCCGCGCGATGGGGACCTGTGCCGAACAGATAGCGCTGCCCTCGGAACAGGCGGTGCCGCTGCCGCCGGATGTCAGCCTGGAAACCGGTGCGGTACTGGGCATTCCCGGCCTGACGGCGGCGCATGTGGTGTTCTCGGGCGGCCCCGTCAATGGGCGGACAGTGCTTGTTCAAGGTGGCGCCGGGACGGTGGGCTATCTTGCCGTGCAACTGGCGAAATGGGGCGGCGCCCGCGTTATTGCCACTGCAAGCCCCGGCGCGACCGAGCGCCTGCGGGCGGCGGGTGCGGACGCGGTGCTGGACTATGCCGATCCGGATTTGGCCGCGGCGGTTCTGGCAGCCAATGATGACGCCCCCGTAGACCGGATCGTCGAGGTGGAGTTCGGCGCCAATGCCGAGGTGGACGCCGCCGTTATCGCGCCGAACGGGCGCATCAATGCCTATGGCTCTGCCCGGGTGATGGCTCCGGTTCTTCCTTTCTACCCGCTGATGTTCAAATCGGTGACGCTCGAAACGGCGTTGGTCTACCTGCTGGATGCCACCAACCGCCAGGCCGCGATCGACCGTGTACATGCCGCGCTGACCTCCGGCGCCCTGTCCTGCCCGATCCAGGAAACCTTTGATCTTAATGCCACCGCCGCCGCGCACGAGGCAGTTGAGCGGGGCGCGCGCAACGGCGCCATTCTGGTGCGAACCGGTGGTTGAACCGCGTCCACGAGGAGGGATCGAAAAATCGTGAGCGGTGCCGAAATTTTTCCCCCAAACCTCTTGCGCAGCCTTCCGAGGTTGCGTAGATAGCCGCTCACTGTTGGGGTGTAGCCAAGTGGTAAGGCAACGGTTTTTGGTACCGCGTACCGTAGGTTCGAATCCTACCACCCCAGCCAGCTTCCTTTAGATCATCAGAGCAAGTAATCAGGCACCCCTAGGGTCCTGAGAATGCCCCTGTTTATGCCCCACCTAGAGGGCCTCTTATCTAGAGTTAGCCCTCCCCATTAATAGGTATGACTGAGGTGCCCCTAGTTTCCTAGACACCAGCCTTCTCCAATTTGAGCTGTCTTTCTTCGAAATCAACGGGCGACAGCATTCCGTTGTTCGTGTGCTTGCGTTTCGGGTTGTAGAACATTTCGATGTATTCGGACACGTCGCGTCTGGCCTGTTCCCGCGTCTTGTATTTGCGACGCCTGATCTTCTCGCGTTTTAATAGCTGAGAGAAGCTTTCGGCGACAGCATTGTCATGGCAATTCCCCCTGCGGCTCATGGAGTGTTCCAAATTATGCTCGCGGAGGAACGCGTTCCATTCTCGGCTTGTGAACTGCGCACCTTGATCTGAATGGATCAACAGACCTGGTCCCGGCTTGCGTCGCCAAATCGCCATAAGCAGAGCTTGCACCACCAGCTCTGAGGTCTGCCGTGAATGGACAGCCCAGCCGATCACGCGGCGTGAGAACAGATCGATGACGGCGCAAAGATACGCAAAGCCTTCATGCGTGCGCAGATAGGTGATGTCCGTCACCCAAGCACGATCCGGCGTGTCCACGGCGAATTGGCGATCCAGTGTATTGTCCACGACAACAGCGGGCTTACCGCCATACTGACCGGGCTTCTTCTTGTAGCCGATCTGCGCCTTAATGCCTGCAAGACGCGCCAACCGGGCAACGCGGTTCTCGGATACGGCTTCACCCATCTCAAGCAGATCGTCATGGATTTTGCGATAGCCATAAACTTTGCCGCTATCTTTCCACGCCTTCTTGACCAGCATAGTCTGGCGCACATCTTCCTGCGCGCGTCGGCTTAACGGTTCCTTAATCCAAGCGTAAAAACCGCTTGGGTGAACGCTGAGAAGCTTGCAAAGAACACGAACGGGATGCTGCTGACGATGCGCGTCGATAAACGCGGACCTCACTTTGCATCCCTGGCGAAGTACGCGGTGGCCTTTCTTAGGATGTCACGCCCCTCGGTGACGCGGGCCAGTTCCTTCTTGAGACGCCTGACCTCGGCCTCTTGATCCGTTTGTCTCTGCGGCTTCGAGAACTGGGCCATCCAAGTGTACAGAGACTTGGTGCTGATCCCGAGCTGCTCTGCCACTTCTTTGACCGAATATCCTCGCTGGGTGACCTGTGCCACCGCGTCGGCCTTGAACTCATCTGAGTAACGAATTTGCCCTGACATTTGCGTCGTCCTTTGATTCCAAAACTACCAAGCAAAACGTCTACAAATCTAGGGGCGCCTCAGTTCAGCTTTCTGATACTTGGCGGAAACCAATTGCCCGCTTTTACGACTTCCTTCGGAACATAGGTCCTGAAGGTTAGCGAAAACGGTTTGCCGTCAGCCGAGGGCAGCCAGTTCGAGGATGGAAAAGCATCACTCTCGGCTGGGGCGATGAAAAGGGACAGACCGCCTTCCGCACCCCTTTCAAAGGGAGAATAGGAATTGAAGTTGAACCTGTCGATTTCGTTCGGCACCACGCGGTAATCGGGTAGGTCCACCAGGATCACCGACCAGTACCCGTTCACCACAGCATCGGGGCTGTTCGCTTCGTCGAAGTCGATGATGTAGGTGTTGTTGCCATCCAAGGGCTCGCCGTTCTCATCCGTCGTCGCGACGAAGTAGATCACCTCGTGCGTTGTGTTCGCCCAGATACCGACCAGATTGGCCGCTGTTCTTATCCAGTAATCATCGCCGTAGATGCCGCCGACGAGTACACCCAGCCAGTTGTTCTGGAAGGACCCTGCTTCTGTCACGGCGAATTGCAGAAAGCGGGGAATGACGGTTTCACGAATGGTTGCGGCAAGGGCATCCCGCCGTGCGGGATCGGATGCGACACGGGCCACCGCGCGTACTTTGGCTTGCATGTCCGGAGCGACCGGAATGCTGTCGAACGCCCCCGAGAGCAACTCGTCTGCATGGTCGAAAACCTCGATGCCAACTAACGACTGGTTGTCAAAAACGGGCAGGTTTGAAGGTGCCGAAATCTCAGGCTCACCGAGCGTGGACATCTTGAATTGGCGTTGCAGGTCCACCGCACCGTCCACATCCGTCTGCAACTCCACCCGCGCCAGCATCTTTGCCTTTCGGGAGGGCAGCACAACGGGAACGGCGCCTTCCGGTATCTCGGCAACGGTGTCAGGTGTCATGAAGGCATAACTGCCGTGGGGATTCAGCGGGTAGTCGCGCTCGTTGATGTTGGTGACGACATTGCCCCACTCGTCGCAGATCTGCACCGTGTAGTAGCGGCCCTCGACCGGTGGGACCTCCAGCAAGACCAGGCTTTGATCATCAACCGCAATCCAGGCTTCGAGATAGGCGACATCGAGGTTCGGGTTCACGAAGTCGGCGGCACCAACCGGATTGTACTTGATGACATTGTAGTCGACCCCAGGTTCCTCCATGTCCGTCTTTTCCTGACGATCGACCAGGGCCCGCCCCAGCAAATAGACATAGGCGTCGGCGACTGTCTCGTCGTCCGGGATCTGGACAGGTTGAGCCATAGCCGGACTGATCAGGACGATGGCGGCTATTGTCGCCAGAGCGCTTTTCAGGTGGTGCCGCATCACTTCATCCTTTGAATTGCAGGAAGACGGTATTCATTCGCCAGCATGGCGGCCTGCGGAACATAGGCCCGCAGGATGACGTAGAACTGGCCCTCCGGTGCCGGCAGCCAGTTGCCCTCCTTGTCAGGGCTGGGCGACTCATTTTGGATATAGATTTCAAGTGCGCCATCGCCATCCAGCTTAAGTGAAGCCGTGCGGTCGCCTATGCTATAGCGATTGATTTCATTGTGAACGAGCAGCCGCGTTTCGCTGTCATACATCGTGAGTGACCAGAACCCATCCACAGGGGGAAGCTGGCCCGGTTCGAAACGGAGAACGTACTGTGATGTGCCGTCGAGCAAAGCACCATCGGCATCCACGTTGGCAATAGGGTAAAGTGCCTCTTCTGGGCTGTGCGTATAGAGGAATTTCCACGCGACGGCAGACCGGAAAAGATAATCGGTGCCGAAATTACCCATGGGCGGGGTGTATTCCCAACCGTTGATCCGTTCCCCCAACTGGTTCCCAAGGGCTTCGATTTCGGCCCTGCCAGCGTCGATACCTTCCTGCAGAGCGGCCTGGGTCTCGGTATCGAAGAGATCGGCTTCGAACCCATCGACACCGCCGCCCAGAACACCAATCCGATGTAGCTTTCCAAGTATCTCTTCCTCATCGAGACGAGGTGTGTGCCAGTCCAGGATCATGTCGAGATAGTCGAAGAAGGCGATCGTCTCGACTGCCTCGGGGTCGAAAGCGAGAAAATCGACTTCGGGCGCGGACACGGGTACAGTTTGACCAAGGAAAGCACTGAGCGGCGTCAACTTCAGACCATCCTGCACCTCTGCGGCGCCCGACGCGTCTTTCGGTCCGTTGATGGCGGTGCGGGTTGCAAGCGCTACGAACTGGCTGGGTGCGATAAATACGCGGTCAAAGTCTTGGCTCTTCAGAGATCCTTTGAAATTCGGGCCGGCGAGGACGAATACACCACCGTCGCGCCCCGTCTCGCGAGTGCCTAAATAGGCGAAGTTGTCCGTCGAAAAATCGACGAGCTGTATGGAAAAGTACCGGTCCCCGGTCGGAGGCACCGTGATTACCAGCGGCTCTGTCCGCAAATCCGCAAACGTGGTGGAGTACAGCGTATCGTTGTTCGGAGTGACGACCAGCGTAAAATCGGGATCATAGGGTTCGCGATTATGCTGGTATGTGTTGAACCCCGAATAGACCGGTGACTGCTCAAAGATCGAAAAACCGAACATCGTCTTGTAGTTTTCGACCATGGCATACCCAAAGATATAGCCTTCACGCCCGATCTCGCGCGCTTCATCTTCGGTCAGGTCCGCTCGGGCAAGGCCTGCGCCTAAAAGGAAGAACGCAGTGCCGGCGAAGAGAGTGTTTGCGAGAATTGTCTTCATGGATCGCCTCCGGTTCTCGATCGTTCAGGGGCCTGTTCGTGAGTGATGGATGGACGAAGAAAAGCCCTCGCCCGCCGATGCGTCGCGCCTTCATCTTCCGCGAAAGCATTGGGAATCGTCAAAGTATCCGGGCCACGGGGGTTTTACCCAGTCGACGACCATTCGTGACAAAAGACACTGAACTGCACCCGCGCCCTAGGAAACACTATCAAAGTGACACCCCCGCGTTTGACACCAAATGTGCAATCTCCCAAGATTTGTGGCTTTTTGTTGTTGGGGGGATCGCGTGGATGAAGCGCAAGGAAGGATTGCAAGTCCTGTTGAGCCGGGGATGGTTGAGCCATGTTCCGCAGGCGTTCGGGGATGATCTTCTAGCCGAGGCACGGTGGCGGCACTATGAGAAGGGTGAACAGATCTCGCTCGCGGGTGACGAAAACGGCGACATGATCGGGGTCGCCGAAGGCTTCATGGCATTTCACACCAGTTTCGGCCGGCCTGATTCACCGATCCTGCACATGACCCCGCCTGTCGTCTGGTTCGGCTATCGCTCGATCCTCGTCGGCGACGCGCGGGTGGCGACAGGCATCACCATGTCACCTGTGGCATGTGCGGTGGTATCGTACCAGCATGTCCGCGCACTTCTGCACGCTCGGCCGGAACGGTGGGAGCACATGGTGATGCTGTCGATGGAATATGGCGACACGGTCTCGACCGTCGCGTCCGACCTGACCATCCGCGATGCCGAAACACGCCTTATCGCCGTACTGCTGCGCTTCGGCGGCCTGCGCGGACCCGGCGCCCGAAGCGCCGAGCCGATCACCGTTCCGGTCAACCAGAACGATCTTGCCGAAGCGGCCAATCTGTCCCGCAACTGGACGGGCGGCATCCTGCGGCGGCTGGCGGCCGAGGGCAGCATCGAGACCGGATACAGCGGCGTCGCGATCAGGGATCCGAACGCTCTGCTCGCCAAAGTGGCAGAGCGCACCGGCTGACCTGTATTCCTCAGGCAACGTGCTTCGAGAATGTCGAAGGGCTCCGATGGCCCGTGATTTTTTAAAGAAACATGACCTTGTCCGCCCATGAGGCAAGATGACAAGCTATTTTCTCCTTTGCGCCCTACGATCGGTTTCCCAAACGCAGAGCGGCGCGGCTCCTTGCCAACAGGCAGCGTCCCGAAAAATGTCCAAATACTCAGCTGGGATCTGAAGAGGGGTCCGCAAAGGGCTCGACCGAGACATCAGAGCAAAACCATCGGATGACCGCCCAACGTAGCATTGCTGCCGTTGGTCGCGTTCGTTGATCTTGGTGACGACATTGCCCCACGCATCGCAGATTTGCCACGTGCTAGTGAATTCGGCGCCGAGCTTGGGCACCGAACTGCGGAATACTGAACAACTGACGGCGTGGCAGGTCGAATGAACGACACGCCGGGACTTTTTCATTTCTTATGTCGTGCTCCCTCGAAGAACTGCGCGACCCATTCGGCGAATACACCGCTGTCGGTCTTGGTCCCTAGGCTTTCCCGAGCGTGCGCGATCACCAGCGGATCGAGTGAGGCAGATAGCTCATCCACCACGTCCGCAATGAAAGGGCGTGTCATTTCAGGGTGATGTTGTGTCGTCAGGATCTGGTTGCCAACGAAAAAACCGGCATAATGGTTGCGATCCGTTCTCGCAAAAACCGTGGCTCTTTCGGGCAATTGCACCACCACCTCGTTGTGGACCGCGTAAAGGTTCAGCATGTCACGCGGCGGAACCATCCATGGTGCCGTGTCGCATATGCTGACGCTGACCGTCCCGAGGCTCCATCCTGTCGGAGCTAAGGTGACCTGCCCCCCCAGCGCCTTGGCAAGCGCCTGATGACCGAAACAGATTCCGAACAGCGGTATCCCGGCCGCGTACCGGTCGCGCAGGTAATCCAAAAACTTCTCTATCAGCGGATAGGTGTCATTGACGGACGCCGGGCTGCCGGTGATGAGCATTCCGTCGAACTCTTCGGGATCATCAGGATATGTATCATCGTATACCTTGAATGACTCAAATCGCCAGTCGGGCCTTACAGCACCCAGGCACGCCGCGATCTGCTCAGATTCGCTCTCATGGCGCGAGTAAACCGCTTCGGCTCCGACGTTTGTCGACAGAATGGCGAGTTTCATTGGTCGTTATCCTAGGGGGCCGCAAGCAGTCCGATCGATAGCGCGGGAACGGCGATCAACAGCCCCAGCCGGACGAAATCGGCTGCGATGAAGGGGAGAACCCCCCGGAAGATCGTTCCAAGAGGCACGTCCTCGTTGACGGATTTCAACACGAAGACGTTCATGCCCACGGGTGGGGTGATCAGGCTGATTTCGGTCGTGACCACGAGCAGGATGCCGAACCAGACCAGATTGACATCCAGGGACACTAGGATCGGGGTGAAGATCGGTACCATCAGCAGGATGATAGACATGCTTTCGAGCACCATTCCCAACGCCAGGCACAAAAGCAGGATGAACAGGACAACCTGAAGCGGGCCGAGCGCATAGGCCTCGACCAGGTCCTCCAGCAAGAAGGGCAGATCGGAAAAATTGACGTATTCTGTAAAGAACAACGCGCCGACATAGATGGTGAACAGCATCGCGGTCGTCTTACCGGTCTCTGACATTACATTGATCAGCATGTCCCACGACAACCTGCCGCGTACGGCGACAAGGATCAGGGCAGTAACCGCGCCAATTCCCGCTGCTTCGGTCGAGGCGAGCAGGCCAAAGTAGATCCCACCGAGCACCACCGCGAAGAGGAGCAGGATGTCGATCACACCCATCAGTGCCTTGCGGCGTTCGGCCTTGCCAACCCGTGGTGCAGCCGGTCCCCGGTCTGGGTAACGCGCCGTCACGGCCTTGACCGCGGCCATGTAGCCCAGAACACCCAGCACCCCCGGTATCAGCCCGGCGACGAACATGTCCGAGATGTCCTGTTCGGTCATGATTGCGTAGATTATGAGGACGATTGAGGGCGGGATCAGGATGCCGAGCGTTCCGCCGGCGGCGATCACGCCCGTGGACAGGCTGTCATCGTAGCCTGCTGCGCGCATCGACGGCATCGAGGCGCGGCTCATGGTGGCGGCCGTTGCCAGCGAGCTGCCCGAAACGGCGCTGAATGCGCCGCAGGACAACGCGGCCGCCATGCCCAAACCTCCGCGGCGATGGCCGACATAGGCGCCGGCCGCCTCGAACAGCTTGTCCGATATCTGTGCCCGGGCAACGATGTTGCCCATCGCGATGAAGAGCGGCACAACCGAGAATTCATAGGCAAACCCGGTTTCCAACACGGTCTGGCCAACCAGGCTTGCAGTGGGGCCCAGCCCGATATCCAGCGCGAGGCCGATGATGCCAGCAAATCCGAGGCAATAGGCAATGGGCAGGCCGAGCAGCATGGCGACCAGCATCCCGACGGCAAGGAGGGCAAAGATTTCCATCGCTCAGATCTCCTTAAGGTCTGCAGAAACTTCCTGCGCTTCCCGCCCCAGCAGGCAACAAAGGGCAGTGACGGAGAGCATGACCGCCATCACTGCGGCCACCAGCCAGATCGGAATGAAGAGAAACGCCGTATGCTCGCCGGTCCCGAATGCGTGTTTGGCAAACGACGCCATGCTCCACGCAAGGAATCCGAAGAAGGCCAGTCCGGCGACCGCAACTAGTGCGCTAAGGCCTCGGGCCAGTTGCGGCGGGTATTTCTGGCGCAGCAGATCGACGCTGACATGGCCGCGACGCAAGGCGACGATCGGCAGGGAAAAGAAGACCCCGATTGTCATCAGCGCCTGGATGATCTCGTATCCGCCAGGTATGGGCGACGCGAAGACCTCGCGTCCGATCACATCGACGAATGTGACAAGGGCGATGACGCTCCAGGCGATCGTGGCGCCGAAGCTGGCAACCCTGTCAAACAGCGCAAAGACGGGCGAAGGCGTACTATCGGACATGTTTCCCCCCTGTTCGGAATGGTGGCGCGGCAGATCACCGCCGCGCCCAGAGTCATTGTCGACGGTCAGGACCCGGAGGCCGAGACTGCGGCGCGGAAGCTGTCGATGACTGCTCGTCCATCGGTGCCCGTATCGGCGATCTGATCGATCCAATCCTGCTCGTATTTCGAAAAGGCCGCGTCCAGCGCCGCCTTGAGTTCGCCTTCGGCAACGGTCGTCACCACACCGCTTGCCTCGAACCCTGCGTCGGCCCCGGCGCCCAGTTCGTCCCAGACGCGTCCCAGATCGCGCGCCAGAACCTCTCCACTGATCGCATCGATCGCCGCCTGATCTGCGGGCGACAGCTTGTTCCAGCTGTCCAGGTTCATGACGATGAAGTAGCTCACGTTGTAGAGCCCGCCATCATAGACAAAGCGATTGGTGAAATAACGGTCGAACCCGAAGGCAGGAACCAGCGAACGATCCAGCATGGCACCGTCGACCACACCGTTCGAGATCATCTCGGCAGCCTTCGAGAATGGCGCCTGGACCGAGGTCATGCCCAGCGTGTCGACGACGCGGGTCGCCGCCTCACCACCGCCGCGCACCTTGACGCCGGCGTTACCATCAATGCTCTCGACCACATGTCCAGTTGTGAACAGCTGACCGGGCCCGGAGGTGAACAGGGTGATGGTCTTGACGTCGCTCATTTCGTTGTTGGCGCCGAAGAACGCGTTGTAGGTCTGCCAGAAGGCGACGGATGTCGCCTCGGCGCTATCGCCGCCACCTGGCAGTTCGACAAAGGCATACTGCTTGAACCGGCCCGGGCTGTAGGATTGGTTTCCAAGGGCGATATCCGCCTGCCCAGTCGCGGCCACGTCGTATTGCCCCGGTAGAGTGCCGACCAGCTTGGGCAGGATGCGCACTTCTACACGGCCTTCGGTGACCTCTTCGACCTTCTGAGTCCAGGGTTCAATCACCTGGGTGAAGAGCGGGTGCGTCGGCGGCAGCGCCAGCGACATGCGCAGACGTTCCTTGGCAAAAGCTGCCCCAGGCAGAGCCAAAGCCAGCGTCATGGCAAGAGCAAGAATTCGGGATGTTCCAGTCATTTTGTTTCCTCCTCAATGTAAAGGTTTGCAGGATTGGAAAGGGCGAGGTGAGCGATTTCCGCAAACATCGCGACGCCTGTCCCGATCACGTCATCGTTGAAGTCATAGGTCGGCGCGTGCAGCGCGCGGCCTTCGGGGCCACCGCCCTGACCGAGCCAGAAATAGGCCCCCGGGCAGGCGTTGAGCATGAAGGAGAAATCCTCGCTTGCCAGGCTGGGATCGAGACCCGTCGCCTCGTTTTCGCAGCGCAACCCGAGGTTTTCGGCCGCTCTGCGGACGATTGCCGAAGCTCGCGCGTCGTTGTTCGTTGTCGGGTAGACCTCGTGCAGATCTATCTCTGCAGCGGCCCCGAACCCAGTGGCTATGCCGTCGATGAGGCGCGGAATCTCGCGGTAGAAGCGTTCGGCGGCATCGGGTTGCAGGATACGCACCGCGCCCCGTATCCGCACGGTTTCAGGCAGAACCGTAACCGCATCGGTGGATTCGATTTGGGTGAGGGATATGACGATCGCGCGGCGGGCATCGACCTGCTGGGCCAGGTAGCTGTCGAGCGCCAGTTGCACATGCGCCGCGGCGCTCATCAGCGGCGTCGCCTTATGAGGCATGCCGCCATGCCCGCCCGACCCGCGCAAGGTGATGTCCAGACGGTGCGAAGAGGCCATGATCGGGCCGTCGAGGGCGCCGATGACGCCGGGCGGCAGATCCGGCCAGTTATGCAGGGCAAAAACCCGATCCATTGGAAAGCGCTCGAACAGCCCGTCTTGCACCATTCGCCGGCCACCTGCCTCGCCCTCTTCCGCAGGCTGGAAGATGAGGTAGACGGTGCCTGCGAAGTCTCGGTGTTCGGCCAGATGATCGGCCAGCCCGAGAAGAATGACCGTGTGCCCGTCATGACCGCAGCCATGCATGCGGCTGGCGATTTTCGACGCATAGGGTTTGCCCGTCCTCTCGGTGAACGGCAGGGCATCCATGTCGGCGCGGAACCCGATGGCAGGCCCATCGCCCCGCGTACCCTTGATTTCCGCCACAAGGCCACTCTTGGCAATTCCGGCCTCGTAAGAAATTCCGAGAGATTCCAGTCGGTTGCGGACAAACCCGGAGGTCTGCGGTAGGTCGTATCCGATTTCCGGATGCGCGTGCAGCCAGCGACGATCCTTGGTCAGAACGTCAATGTGGTCCTGAGACAGCCATGTGACTTCAAGCATCGAATCCCCTCCTCACATATAGTTATCAAAGATAATTATCTCAGTAAATAATTACATCTGAAATTATCCCGTGGTACAAGTATTCGAAACGCCGGAGGGAAGATGGACACCAACGCAAAGCTTGATCTGATGGAACTCAGGAACTCGGCCGGTTACCTGCTTCGCCGAGTGGACAAAATGTTGCGGGACCAGACATTAACGGAGCTGGCCAAGCTTTCGTTGTCCTCGCTCGAAGGCACCACGCTGTATCTTGTGCGCGAGAACCCGGACTGCACCTTGCGGCGGCTGGCCGAGGCTGTCGATACCGCGCCGCCTTCCATGCACCGGGTTGTCACGTCGCTTGAGGAAAAGGGGCTGTTGACGCGACACCGCGACGAGAAAGACGCGCGCTTCGTCTATATTCGTTTGACAGAAGAAGGCAGAGAGCGAACGGAGAAAGCCATTTCAGCCGTCACAGCGGTCGAGCGCGCTGCAATGCAACACCTCAGCGGACCCGAAATCGTTCGGTTCAGAAAGACTTTGGAAAAGTTATTGGAGATTTAGCCCAAAGCGATGTCCGAAATGGATTGAGGATCAGAAACTAGCATGAGACCGCCCCTGGACCAATCGCCCACCGGCGACAAACACTGACAGGAAGCGGCAATTCGTGCATCTTGCAGCAACGGCCGCTCCGGGCTCTCAACCGTCATCTCACCAAATCAGTCGGATGTCCGTATTGTAGCTGACAGGTGCGATGAAACGCTGCGACGGTGCGGGATGCAATCAGCGCGCGGGACGACCCCGCTGGTTCGATGAGGTGACTTTCGACGAGCGCGCGCAAAAGATTGGCGCAGGCCTTGAACCGACGCAGCTGCTTCTCCCTGACTGTCCGAGACCGCCCTTGCGGCTATCGACCCAACTCCCGTCCGGACTGGGGTGAAACCCTGCCGGCCATCCGGTCCCCTTGGCCTTGCCCCCGGTCAGGTGGAGGATCTTGCAGCCAGGATTCCCTCTCGCAGAATATCGAACATCTGATGGATTTCCGCTTCGGTGATGATCAGCGGCGGTGAAAAAACGCACATATTGACGATGGGGCGCAGGATCAGCCCGCGTTTCTGGCATTCGGCATCGATCCTAGCGCCAAGCTGGTAATCGCGCTGCAACTCGCCAAGCGCGGCACCGGCCTCGGAGCATTGTACGCAGCCCATCAACCCCATACCGCGGGTATCGGCGACGATGTCGATCTCTGCCAGGTCCTGCAACCGCCCCTGAAAGACAGGCGTCATCCGCCGCACATGGTCAAGGATACCTTCGCGTTCGATGATCTCCATACTCTTGAGACCCGCCGCCGCGCTGACCGGGTGGCCGGAATAGGTATAGCCGTTGGAAAAGGTCGCCTCCATTCCGGCCACATCGGCGATCAACCGGTCCGATACGATGGCCGCACCCATTGGCGAATATCCCGAAGTCAGACCTTTTGCGCAGGTGATGATATCCGGGTCGATGTCGAATACATCCTTCGAGGCGAACCAGTGACCCAACCGCCCGAACGCGGTGACGACTTCGTCCGAGATATACAGGACATCGTGGCGGCGGCAGACTTCGAGACAGCGCTTGTGATAGCCTTGGGGAGGGACGATGACACCACCCGAGGCAAGGATCGGTTCGGCGATGAACGCGGCCACCCTGTCGGGACCCAGCGTCTGGATGGCGGTGTCGAGATCGGCGACCTTTTCCTCCAGAAACGCTTCCATCGACTGATCTTCGCGACGATAGAGCGGGTTCACGTTGGGCAGAAAGTGGGTCAGGTCGTCCGCCTTGTCCAGCCATAGGCGGTCGCGCTCCTTTCCGCTGACGCTTGCGGCCAGATAGGTGCTGCCATGATAGGCTTTCTGGCGCGAGATGATGATCTTCTTCTCGGGACGCCCCAGCAGATTGTTCCGGAACTGGATGAAGCGGAGCGCGGTATCGACCGCAGTCGAGCCACCGGTGGTGAAAAAGACATGGTTGAGATCACCGGGCGCGCGTCTGGCAATCTCGCGGGCGAACCGGGCCGCAGTCGAATTGGTGTTGCTGAAAGGCGAGAAATAGGCCAGCTGCCGCGCCTGCTCCGCCATCGCCTCGGCCATTTCCGTGCGCCCGTATCCGATCTGTGTGCACCACATGCCACCGGGACCGTCGATCAGCCGGTCGCCCCGGTCGTTGACGACATGAATGCCGCTTGCGCCTTCGACAAGGGTCCGGTCATTGCGGCCAAGCGTTTCCATCCCTTCCCATGGATGCAGAAAGTGATCGTTGTCCCATTCCCTGGCCTTGGTGTTATCCATGGCGCACCGCCATTTCCGCGCGCGTCATGACAATCGGGAACTCGGCGCGCACCTGGGCGTCGGCGGCGCCGAAATAGTTGGGGAAATGGCTGTCCAGGATCCGTGTGGCCTTTTCCCGCGCCCGCTCCAGCAGATCGGTCTTGCCCTCGTTTTCCCATGTGTCGGTGCGTTCGCGGTCCATCAGCTGAGGGTAGACGAACTCGCTGTTCATATAGGATAAAGTGTGCGGATTGCCGAGGAAGTGGCCGGGGTCTATGGCACATTTGTGGATCACGTCCACCGCCATGGTCTCGTCCGACACCTCGATCCCGCGCAGGGTGCGCAGGATCATGCCGCCAGCCTCGTCGTCGATGACCATGCTTTCGAAACTGCATCCCATCAGGCTTCCGATCATGCCGCCGAACTCGCACACCCGGTTGGCCCCGGCATGGGCGGCCAGTGAAAAGGTCAGTGCCTTCTCCAGCCCGTATTGCGCATCGGGCACCTTGGCATCGGTCATCCCCGCGCCAACGGATGTGGGCAGGCCATAGAAATTGCCCATCTGCACCGCGGCGGCCCCGATCAGCGCCTGTTCGCCGCTGCCCCCGGTGAACGAGCCGCTGCGCAGATCGGTGATGAAGGGCCATGCGGCAAAGCAGACCGGACAGCCGGGGGTGATCAGGTTGACGATCGCCACGCAAGCGAGGGTTTCGGCCACGGTCTGCACCAGCGTCCCGGCCAGCGTGGCAGGGGCGGTGGCCCCCGCCTGCGGCGGCACCGCCAGATCGACGGTCAGGCCCAGTTTGGCGGTGTCGATCAGAAGCTCCATGTTCTCGCGCCCGATCCGCAAGGGCGAAACCATCGGGCAGCCGCCAAAGATCACGCTGGGCTTTTTCATGAAACTGCCTTCGCCGCCCGAGGCCAGGTCAAACATGCGGATCGCGTGCGGGATGTGGCTGCGGTCGCGAAAGGTCAGGCAGGCGGGTTTCTGGCTGCCCGCCAGCATCGCATAGACGGTGTTCATGTCATGGGCGAAATCGTCGGTCACATCGGTGGCCAGAACCGTATCGCCCAGCATGTGGATGTTTTCCAGTTGATCCACCAGCCGGGTGAAATCGTAGACGTCGCGCAGGGTCGAGGGGCGATAGGACCTCGTTTCGTAGTCGAAGGTGGTGACCGCCGTGCCCGAGTTGGCGAAATAGACGCTTTCGGCGGTGCAGTGCATGTCATCCTTGCCCTCACGCTCGCCACGGGCGAAAACATAGAACTCCTTTGCGGCGACAGAGAGCAGGTCCTCCATCAGCGCGCGGGGAAAGCACAGGCGGCCATGCTCGTTCAGCACCGCGCCCTTGGGCAGGACAAGATCCAGTAATTCGGGAAAGTGATCGGACACGCCGGTGCGTTCCAGCACGGTCAGCGCGGCAGCGTGGATGTTTTCCATGTCGCGCTGGCTGAGCGGTTTGTACCGTCCGCCCTGCATCCCGCCATGTACCGCCTCGTTACCGGTGGTCGCCTGCTGCACCGCGATCCGCGCGGCACGTCCGCCGCCACCCCGCCGACGGGGTTTTGTGGGTGTCTCAACCATTTGCTGCCTTCCTGAATTCGGGGTCCGACCCGATCATACGTAGATAGAAGTTGTAGAAATCGCCCACCCAGCCTTCCATTTCGCTCAACGGGCCGGGCTGGAAATAGGCCGAGTTCACGCCAGCCTGATTGTGCCGGATGATGCGTTCGTCATCCTGGGAGGTGACATGCCAGAGCCAGGTGAGCGCTTCGCGGTCATAGTCGCGCCCCGCCTCGGCGTCGGCATGGACCATCCAAACCACTTCGATATCGGTCTGCTGCACGTCGCGGGCCAGGAACCGGTAGCCAACCAGGTGATCGGAATAGATCAGGAACCAGTTGAGTGGTCCGATCCCCATATCGGTCGCGCCGCCGTCATACCCTTTGAGCTCACCCAGAAGCGGAGCGAGGGGCGCGCCATCGCGGCTGCCGGTGTCGTAGCCGGGATAGAGCGGATAGCGGCGCAGATAGGCGCCGGTGAACGGCGTCGGAGCGGCCGCCCCGGTCAGGTCCAGCATCTCGGAGGATAGCCCCGCTGCCGCCGCGCGCTCCGCCAGAGGACCGACGAGCTCGGCCATCTCCTTGGGAGATTTCAGGCTGTGCGAGCGCGAGTATTCCTGATGCGCGGGGCCGCAATGATAGCATTCCAGATAATTCTCGACCGCCAGTTTCCAGTTGGCGGGCACCGGATAAGTAGCCTTGTGCGCCACCTTCAGGCGGTCCAGCCCATAGGGCGCGGTCAGCGGGGCCAGTTGCGCCAGCGTCGGCTCCAGTGCCGGTGTGTCCGCGTCGCAGCAGACAAAGATCAGTCCCTGAAACAACGTCACCCGGACCGGGAACAGACCCCAGCGCGAGGGGTCGAAATCCGGCCCCATGGCCCGGCCCGCGCGCAACTCGCCTGTCAACTCAAAGGTCCAGGCATGATAGGGGCAGGCAAAGACGCGCGCCGTTCCCTCAGCCTCTGTACAGATGCGCGAGCCGCGATGCCGGCAGATATTCAGATGTGCGCGCACCCCGCCGTCGCGGTCGCGCACGATTATGATGGATTCCGACCCGTAATCGAGCAGGACATAGTCCCCTGCCTCGGGGATCTGGCTTTCGTGCCCGGCCCAGAGCCAGTTCCGGTTCCAGACTCGGGCGATATCGTGATCATGGATCGCCTGGGAGGTGTAAAACCCGCGCGGCATCGCCAGCCCGGGGCGGTATTCGGCAATCAAAGCGTCCAGTTCGGGGGGGCGTCCGGTCATGTCACAGCTCCTCTCGCAGGTCGATGATTTCACGGCGGAACCAATCCTTGTCGGCATCCTGTTGCGGGCGTTCGAAATCACGGGCGGCGCGATGGCCGGAGAACACCGCATCGACGATCAGGCCCGGCTGCGCTGCATCCCCGATCAGCTCGAGCGTGGTCAGGTTCAGTGGCTTCAGGGATTCGTGCAGGGCCGTCTCGCGGATGCGCTCGGTCACCAGCACCGCTGATCCGCAGGCCACAGGTAGTTGTCGCCCGGTAAAAGCGCAGGCCAAGGTGGCGCTGTCGGGGCCAAGCGCCACAAGCGTCTGGTTGCAGCGGATGTCCACGCCCAGGTCGATCAGCCGGGCCTGAATGCGATGCTGTTCCAGCGTGTTCACGGTGAAGCTGGAAACCAGGCTCTCGGGCGTGGCAAAGATCACGTCCAGACCGGCCATGGCCAGCTTCTCGGCAATCACGCCCGCCAGATAGACATTGTCGTCATCATAGACCAGGACCGGGCCCACAGGGGGCATCTGACCCGACAGGATGTCGTCGGGTGTCAGGATGGTTGCGCTCGCTGCGATATCTGGCGCGTGGCGCTGGGTGTTGCGGCCGATGCCGTCGCGGCGCCAATGGGCCCCGGTCGCCACAAACACGTTGCCGATGCCCAGTTCGGCGACCTGCGCCGCATCCAGTGCGCTGTTGGTGAACATGCGCACATTGGCGCGCCGGGTCAGGTCGTTCAAGCGGTAGTCCATCACCCGGCCCCAGGCCGAAAGCCCCGGCAGGCGGCTTTCGCGGGCCACGCGCCCGCCGAATTCGGACGATGCCTCGGCCAGTGTCACCTCATACCCGCGCCGGGCCATCTGCATGGCGCATTCCAGCCCGGCCGGGCCGCCGCCGATCACCAGAACCTCGTCCTGCTTGCCCTTCGAGGTGATGATTTCGGGATGCCAGCCGCGCCGCCATTCCTCGCCCATGGTCGGGTTCTGGGTGCAGCGGATCGGGATGCCAAGATTGTCCGAGGCGACACAGACATTGCAACCGATGCATTCGCGGATCTCGTCGATGCGGCCCTCGCGGATCTTGGTCGGCAGGAACGGGTCGGCGATCGAGGGCCGCGCCGCGCCGATCAGGTCCACGATCCCTTTTCTGACCATCGACACCATCAGGTCGGGCGAGGTCAACCGGCCCACCCCCACCACCGGCTTGCCCGTCACCTGCTTGACGAAGGTGAGTACGTCGTTCTGGTACCCGTCCTGCGGCTGAAACCGGGTGGTGATACTGTCATTGTCCCAGCCCGAGACATTGACGTCCCACAGGTCGGGCAGATCGGCGAGCAACTCGACCACGGCGCGGCCCTCTTCGGCGGCTTGCATGCCGTCAGGTCCCTGCATCTCGTCAATGGCAAAGCGGAAGGCCACCGCACAGGTGTCGCCCACGACCTCGCGCGTGTCCTCCAGCAACTCGCGGGCAAGCCGCACACGGTTTTCCAGCGACCCGCCATATTCGTCGCTGCGGGTGTTCATGTGCGGCAGCATGAAATGCTGGGCGATCGACATGGAATGCCCGGCATAGACATAGACGATATCGGCACCGGCCTGTTTGGCGCGCAGCGCCGCGTCCCGGTGCCAGCGGCGCAACTCGCGGATATCGGTCTTGTCCATGGCGCGGGCGTGTTTCGGCATCGCCAGATCGGCGCTCATCTCGGAGGGGGCCAGGATCGGCGCGCGGCTCAGGTGGTTGACTGCGTGGTTGCCGTTATGCACCAGCTGGATCGCAGCAAGCGCCCCGTGTTCATGCACCGCATCCGTCATCAGGCGAAGAGCGGGGATGTCGCGTTCATCCCAAAGACGCCCCTCGGGAAAGGGAGACAGGTCCGAGGTGGGATGTATCTCGGTCTCCTGATTGGAGACCACCGCCCAGCCGCCCGCGGCCTTCATCCCGCGCACCCCGGCATCGGCGCGCGGGCGCAGATGACCCAGGCCTGTGCAGTGGGGTACCTGGAAAAACCGGTTGCGGGCCGTCACCGGCCCAATCCTGACCGGTTCGAACAGCAATGCGTATGGGTTCGCGTCGGACATGTGGCGCGTCTTTCTGTCGGTTGGGGGGCCGGAGACGCCCATGCGTCCCCGGCAGAGTGAGTGAGTTAGAACCCGGCCTTGATCCGCTCGAACTCGGCCAGCATCTTGGCTTCGAGCTCCGGCGTGACCGCGTCAAAGAACAGGCTGCCTTCGAAGAAGCTCTTGGGGTCTGAGAAGCCGTAGGCTTCGATATTGGCTTGATCGGCCATCTCGAACGCCTTGGTGTTGGAATGCGGATACCCCCAGTTGTCGATGATGTACTGACCGCTGGCGGGATCGGTGAGCGCGTTGAGCAGGTCATAGACCTGTTCGTCCGGCGTGGTCGAGGATTTCAGATGCACATAGCCACAGACCCAGGTGGCGATACCTTTGTCGACGTCCCGCATCATCGCGGCGGGCACTTCGTTCCAGATCAGGTTCAGTTCGGACTGGTTCCAGGCCCAGCCCATTTCGATCTCACCGCTGGTCATTGCCTGATCCAGCTGGCCCGCATCGGACCAGTAGAACCGCATGTTCGGATGGATCGCACGCAGGAAATCCGACGCTTCCTTGAACTGTTCGTCGCTTAGATTGGTGTAATCGGCGCCGTTGCCGGTGGCCAGAGAGGCCAGCGCATAGGCCGACGAGGCCGCATCGGGAATGGAGATCTTGCCAGCATAGGCGGGATCGGCCAACAGTTGCAGCGAGATCGCGTCAGCAGCGATCTTGTCGGTGCGATAGATCAGGCCGGTGTTGCCCCATTCGAAGGGCAGCATGTAGAGCTTGCCATCCAGAACGATGCCGTCGACCTCCTTGATCTCGGGCAGCATATCGGCCCAGTTGGTGAGCTTGCTTTCATCCAGCGGCTTGATCAGGTCGGCCGCCACCCATTTGCGCACCGCGTCCGAGCAGGGATGGGCGAGATCGGCGGTAAAGCCCGACATCAGCTTGGTAAAGGCCTCTTCCTGACTGCCGAAATAGGAATAGCTGGGCGCCTCGTCCCCGTATTTCGCCATGTAGCTGGCAAAGAAGCCGGGGTCCTCGTATCCAGACCAGTCGAAGACCGTTAGATCGGCCCCTCCGGCTCCGGCGCTTGCCGTGCTGATCGCCATCGCGCTTGCGAAGGCCGCAAATCCCTGAAGTTTCATTCTATCCTCCCTTTGACATTATTCGGTGGCCTTGCCGAGATCGATCACGCTGGCGGGCAGTAGCCCCAGCCAGACGGTATCGCCTCTGTTGAAATCGACCGTGTGGAAATAGTTGGGGACCGAAACCGCGATCGGCGTTTCGACGCCTGCAACCTGAACGTGGTAGTGGATGTTCTCGCCGTAAAAGGCGACATTGCTGACCGTGCCCTGCACCGCGGTGGCATAATCGGTGGGCCTCTCGGCCTTGATCTCGAGTTGTTCGGGACGGATGCCGATGCTCATCCGTCTGGCGTGGCTCGGCACGTTCGGGTTTCGGTCGATTTGCATCCGGCCAAACGCGGCGGCGTCGATCGAAAGCGTATCGCCGGTCTCGTCAAGCAGGTCGGCGGCGATGATATTCATCTCGCCGATGAAACTGGCGACCTGCCGGTCGCAGGGGCGCGCATAGAGCGTGGCCGGCGTGTCGACCTGCTTGAGCCGCCCGTTGAACATGACACCGATCCGGTCGGACATGGTCATCGCCTCGTACTGGTCATGGGTAACCATGACAAAGGTGATGCCCAGCGATTGTTGCAGGTTGCGCATCTCGAACTGCATCTGTTCGCGCAGCTTCTTGTCCAGCGCCGACAGCGGTTCGTCCAGCAGCAGCACCTTGGGCCGCATGATCAGGGCACGTGCCAGCGCCACCCGCTGCCGCTGCCCACCCGACAGCTCGCTGGCGCCGCGATTCTGAAGGCCGCCGAGCTGGACCATCTCCAGCGCCTCGGTCACGCGCTGGTCGATCTCGGCGCGGGACACGCGACCGCGCAGCCCATAGGCGACGTTGTTGCCGACATTGAGATGCGGAAAGATCGCGTAGCTTTGAAAGACCATGTTGGTCGGCCGGTTGTTCGCCGGTACCCCCGCCATGTTCTGGCCGTCGATCGTCACGCTGCCCGCAGTCGGGTCTTGAAACCCCGCTATCATCCGCAAGACCGTGGTCTTGCCGCATCCCGACGGACCGAGCAGCGAGAAGAATTCGCCCTGCCTGAGGTCCAGATTGATGCTTTCGGCGGCCACGAAGCTGCCATAGCGCTTTTCCACATCCCTGAGTTCTATGATGTTTCTCTGTGTCATCTGACCTCGCGGGCGGAAGAGCGTCGGCGGAAATACTCGGCCAGCACCAGCAGCAGGACCGAGGTGAGCAAGAGGATAGAGCCCAGCGCCAGCACATTGGGAAGCTTGGCGGGAAAGCGGATCTGGCTCCAGATATAGACCGGCAGGGTGGGCTGGTTGCCGGAGAGAAAGAAGGCGAGCACGAATTCATCGAAGCTGACCGTGAAGGTGACCAGCATGCTGGCCACGATTCCGGGGGCGACGACTGGCAATGTCACCCGCCGGAAGGTCTCGAACACGCCGACACCCAGGTCATAGGAGGCTTCTTCCAGCGAGGCATCGAAATCATCAAAGGCGGATTTCAGGATCGAGACCGCAAAGGGCAGTGCCAGGAACGTATGGCCCAGCGTCACGGTGAACAGCGAGGGTTTGAGGCCGAGAAACAGAAACAGCACCAGCATCGACGAGGCCACGATGATCCCCGGAATGACCAAAGGCAGCATCACGAGGCCCTCGGCGGCGTGCTGGCCCCGGAACCGGTATCTCACAAAGGCGCGTGCGGCGAACAGACCCATCGCCGTGGACAGCAGGGCAACGACAAATCCGACCCCCAGCGAATTCCACAGTGCCTGGATCAGCGTGTCCTGTTCGCCCAACTGCCGATACCAGTCCAGCGTCCAGCCCTTGATCGGAAAGGCGACAATGGTGCCGCTGTTGAACGAGAACAGGGGCAGGAACAGGACCGGCAAATAGAGAAAGCCCAGATACAAAAAGGCATATGCGGTCAGGGTCGAAGGGCGTCTCATCTGATCCGCCTCCCCAGCGATGTGCCGGCGATGACAAAGACGATGGCGACAAAGCCCACCGACAACATCGCAATCAGCGACAGCGTGGCACCCAATGGCCAGTTGTTGGCTGCCCCGAACTGCACCTGAATGAGGTTGGCGATCATCTTGCCATCCGATCCGCCCACCAGCGCCGGGGTGACATAGTCGCCCACGGTCGGGATGAAGATGATCAGGCAGGCCGCAATGATACCCGGCAGGGTCAGGGGCAGCGTCACCCTAAAGAAGCGTTGCGCCGGGCTGTTGCCCAGATCGGTGGCGGCCTCCAGCAGGCTGGGGTCGATCTTTTGCAGGCTGACATAGATCGGCAGGATCGCAAAAGGTGCCCAGGCATGCGCCAACGTCAGCACCACCGCAAATTCATTATAGAGCAGGAAGCCCAGCGGTTCGTCGATCAGTCCAAGGCCCAGCAGCGCCGAGTTCATCACCCCGTTGAAACCCAGGATCAGTTTCCACGCAAAGACGCGGAGAAGGTAGCTGGACCAGAACGGAATGGTGATGAGCAAAAGCCAGATGGTCTTCTTGCGCGCCTTCATCGCGATGAAATAGGCGATGGGATAGGCCAGTGCCACGGTCACCACCGTGACCGCCCCTGCGAT
Organism: Ruegeria sp. YKSD163; assembly: GCF_059612905.1. NCBI lineage: Bacteria > Pseudomonadati > Pseudomonadota > Alphaproteobacteria > Rhodobacterales > Roseobacteraceae > Ruegeria > Ruegeria sp. YKSD163. Next base: position 212,238 of record NZ_JBXWRM010000005.1, on the reverse strand, counting down.
CCAGATCGAACGCAGCATCAGGTGGCGCACAAGCGGATCGGCCAGCGCGTCGCGATAGTTCTGGAGCGTCGGGGTCCGGTCGAGCGTCACATAGGTCTGGGTCCAGAACGAATAGGCGATCAGAATCACCAGCGGCGCGGCCACCAGAAAGCCCACGTAAAGCGTGGCTGGCGCGCTCAGGGCGTATCCCCGGGACGTTTCGCTGCGAAAGATCACCCTGTCTCCCTTGCCGAGTTTTTCGAGCCACAAATGGACGATCGTCCATTAAATGTTGCTCCAGAATGACCTTTCGTGTCAATATTCCTGTGAGATGACCCAGACAGCAGGCCGCAGTCGCATGAATTCATTGAAAAAAGCAACCGGCTCAAGGGCAAGGAAACGTGGTGCCAAGCGCGATCCCGAAGCCAACAAGCGGCTTCTCATTGAGGCGACTCTGGACACGATTGCCGATATCGGCATCACCGACACCTCGGTCAGCCGCATCTGCGAACGCTCGGGATTGTCGCGGGGGATGATCCACTTGCATTTCGGCGGCAAGGACAATCTGCTCACGGCGGCGGCCCAGCAATTCAGTGTCGAATACTATGCCGCGCTGGACGGGATGACCGATCTCGGGCCCGAGGCATCGCCCGAAGACCGGGTCATGGCCGTGGTTGCCGCCGACCTGTCCGAGACGCTGCTCAACCCGCGAAGCACCAAGATCTGGCATGCCTTTCGCGGCATTGCCAGCTCTCATCCCGGAATCGCGCTCTACAGCAGCACCCAGGACAAGAAGCTGGTCGACACGTTGCGGCAGGCATTTGGTGAGCTCTCCGAACGCGCGGGGCAGGATGCCGCTCTGGCAGATGATGCCACCAGCGGCACGCTCGCCTTGCTCGAAGGGATGTGGGTGAACTATCTGACAGACATGCAGGGATTCTCGCGCGCTGGTGCGGCGGCGCTGGTGCGGCGGTTCCTGGCCGGTCTCTATCCGGGATGTTTCGACAGGGGGCGGGGACAAGCGGGCTGACGGCACCCGGTCACGCGCGCGGTCAAATTTTGCGATTTCGCCTTATTCTCGGACCTCGTCCGGCGCGACGCCCCAGAGGCTGGCCTTGGGCGCCCAGCCGCGATATCCGCCGGCAGATATACGGCACCAGTCGTCCGTACAGGTTCCCAGCCGCGCCACCACGCCCATCTCGAAATGCGCGGCGACCTGCGAGGCTGGATCGGGACGGGCATAGAGCGGCATCATGTCCTTTTCCACCAGCACCGTACGCACGCCCGAAAGCAGCGCGTAATGCACCCAGCCACCGGCGCCGTCACGGTCCTGCACCTTGCGCCAGTGACCGTGTTCCGCGGTGATCTGCAACGGCATGTCGCGGCGCTTGAAGACCCAGTCGATCCGATGGGTCAGCGACGGGCCCCGCCGCACGTTGCCTTCGTTCGCCTTCATCGAGACATAGCGGGGAATCGGAAGGTTGGTCACCGCGCCACGCTTGGCCTCTTCGGCCGTTGCTGTGCCCGGAGCCAAAGTTACGAATATCGAAAGGGCCGCCACCGCGAGGGGGCGCATGAAACTGTTGAAACCTGTCACTGTCTGCCTGCCGGATTGTCTGCCTGCTCAATCGGAAAAAGCCTGCGTCATTTGCGCATGGGGTTCTTGTGCCCCGCTCTCTCCTGCGCCACGATGCCATGGCGCGCACCGAATTGCAAAGCCGTGGGAGAGCTCAAGTGCCAAGAGAACGTCTGAGTGTTGTCGTAACGCGACGGTTGCCCGAGGTGGTGGAAACCCGCCTGAGCGAACTGTTCAATGTCCGCCTGAGGGATGACGACACGCCAATGTCGCGGGACGAGCTGGCCGCGGCCCTGCGCGAGGCCGATGTGCTGGTGCCGACGCTGAACGACCGCATCGACGCGGGCCTGCTGGCACAGGCGGGCGAGCGGATGCGGCTGATCGCCAATTACGGGGCTGGGGTCGATCACATTGACGTGGCCACGGCACGTCAGCGCGGCATTCTGGTTTCGAACACGCCGGGTGTGCTGACTGACGACACCGCCGACATGACCATGGCGCTGATTCTCGCCGTCACCCGCCGGATCCCCGAAGGGCTGGCGGTTATGCAAAAGAACGAATGGACCGGCTGGGCGCCCACCGCGCTCTTGGGCGGGCGCGTCGGTGGACGGCGGCTTGGCATTCTTGGCATGGGCCGCATCGGTCAGGCGGTGGCCCGTCGCGCCAGCGCCTTTGGCATGCAGATCCACTATCACAACCGCCGCCGGCTGCGCCCCGAGGTCGAGGATGCGCTGGAAGCGACCTGGTGGGACAGTCTGGATCAGATGATCGCGCGGATGGATGTGATCTCGGTCAACTGCCCTTCGACGCCCTCGACCTTTCACCTGATGAACGCGCGACGTCTGAAGCTGATGAAACCCTCGGGCGTCATCGTCAACACCTCGCGCGGTGAGGTCATCGACGAGAATGCGCTGACCCGGATGATTCGCGCGGGCGAGATCGCCGGGGCGGGGCTGGATGTGTATGAACACGGCACCCAGGTGAACCCGCGTCTGCGCGAATTGCCCAATGTCGTGCTGCTGCCGCATATGGGGTCGGCCACGCTGGAGGGCCGGATCGAGATGGGCGAGAAGGTGATCATCAATATCAAGACCTTCGCCGACGGTCACCGGCCGCCCGATCAGGTGGTGCCGGCGATGCTCTGAACCACCAAGGTGGATAGAGTCGAACAGCCTTAGATTGTATCGTCCCCGCATCGCTGTCAGGATGAACGCGGTAACGCGACAGCAGGGAGAGTGACGATGCGAACGGGTATGATAGCGGGCCTCTGGCTTTCGGCGCTGGCGGCAGGGGCCGCACTGGCGCAGCAAGAGGCCGACACGGTGGCCCCCGAAGGCGCGGCAACAGGTCAGGTCAGACCGTTCTCTGCCGTTGTCGAGGCCGCGCAGGCGGCCAAGGACGCAGGCCAGCCGGTTGAGGCGAAGAATTGGATGGTGGCGGCCGCCAACCCGCTGGCGGTCATGGCCGGGGGCAATGTGCTGCGCCAGGGCGGTACCGCCGCCGATGCGATGGTTGCCGTGCAGACCGTGCTGGGCCTGGTCGAGCCGCAAAGCTCAGGGCTCGGTGGTGGCGCCTTTCTGGTCTGGTATGATGGCAGCACTGGCCAGATGACCACGCTCGATGCCCGCGAAACCGCCCCGCGCGAAGCGACACCGACCCTGTTCCAGGACGACACCGGCGCGCCGCTGAAATTCTTCGACGCCGTGGTTGGTGGCCTCTCTGTCGGCACGCCGGGCACGCCCGCCTTGCTGGAAGAGGCGCACCGCCGCTGGGGGCAGGCCAATTGGGGGTCGCTGTTTGGTGATGCGATCTGGCTGGCCGAAAACGGTTTCACCGTCTCGCCGCGCCTCGCCGGTCTGGTCGAGGCGGACGCTGAAAGGCTCGGCCGCTTTCCCGAAACGGCGACCTATTTCCTGCCCGGTGGCGAGGCCATCAAGGCCGGTGACACGCTGAAGAACCCCGCCTATGCCGCCACCCTGCGGGCGCTGGCCGCGGGAGGGTCGGCCGCCTTTTACGGCGGTCCCATCGCCGCCGATATCGTGCGCACCGTCCGCAATGCCGAAGGCAATCCCGGTGTCCTCTCGGGCGCCGATCTGGCGCTTTACCGGGTGATCGAACGTGAACCTGTCTGCGCCAGCTATCGCGCCTTTGAGGTTTGCGGCATGGGGCCGCCCTCGTCGGGTGCGCTGACCGTGGGCCAGATTCTCGGCCTTCTGGAACCCTATGACCTGGCGGCGCTGGGGGCCGAAAACCCCGAAAGCTGGCGGTTGATCGGCGATGCCTCGCGCCTCGCCTTCGCCGACCGGGGCCGCTACATGGCCGACAGCGACTTTGTCCCGATGCCCACCAAGGGGTTGGTTGATCCCGCTTATTTGAAATCGCGCAGCGAGTTGCTGTCCGGCCCCAACGCGTTGGAGAGTGTCGAACCCGGCAACCCAGAGTTCGACCATGCCTCGAACTGGGCTGATGACATCTCGATCGAACTGCCTTCGACCTCGCATATCTCGATCGTGGACCGCTATGGCAACGTGCTGTCGATGACCACCACCATCGAAAACGGCTTTGGCTCGCGGCTGATGACGAACGGGTTCCTCCTGAACAACGAGCTGACCGATTTCTCGTTCAAGACCCATGTCGATGGCGTGCCCATCGCCAACCGGCTGGAGCCGGGCAAGCGCCCGCGTTCCTCGATGGCACCCACCATCGTCATGCAGGATGGCAAGCCGGTGCTGGCCATCGGCTCGCCGGGGGGCAGCCGTATCATCGGCTATGTCGCCCGCGCGATCATCGCCTGGGCCGACTGGGGCATGAACGTGCAACAGGCGCTGAACGCGCCGCATCTGGTCAACCGCTTCGGCACCTATGATCTGGAAGAGGGCACCGATGCGGCGGCGATGGAAGAGGCGCTGACCGGCCTCGGCTACAAGGTCTCGGTGCGGGCGCTGACTTCGGGCCTGCACGCCATCGAGATCGGTGAAACCCTCAAGGGTGCTGCCGATACCCGCCGCGAAGGCATCGCCATGGGCGAATAGGGCGGTCGGGGTTTGTGGGTATTGACCCGCCAGCACCCGGCTCTCTACTTAACACATGAACCTTGGCGGGGCTGGCCCGCCGGGGCCAAGGGGGGACAGACATGGTTCAGATCACCGCATTGACGCGTAATGAAACCGGCATCGAAACCGTGATCGGTATCCTGAAACAGCGCTTTGGCGACCGGGTTCAGACCGGCCAGGCGATCCGCGAACAGCATGGCCACACCACCACCTGGATCGAGAACCAGCCGCCCGATGCGGTGGTGTTTCCCACCTCCACCGCCGAAGTGTCCGAGATCGTCAAGACCTGCGCCGAACACAAGGTGCCGGTCATCCCCTTTGGCACCGGCACTTCGCTCGAGGGGCACGTGAACGCACCCGCCGGGGGCATCTCGGTCGACCTGATGCAGATGAACAATATCCTCGCCGTGCACGCCAGCGATCTCGACTGCGTGGTTCAGCCCGGCGTCACCCGCGAACAGCTCAACACCCACCTGCGCGACCAGGGCCTGTTCTTTCCCATCGACCCCGGCGCGAATGCCTCGCTGGGTGGCATGGCATCGACCCGGGCCAGCGGCACCAACGCTGTGCGCTATGGCACAATGAAGGACAACGTTCTGGCGCTTGAAGTGGTGATGCCCGATGGCGAGGTGATCCGCACCGCGCAGCGCGCGAAAAAGACTTCGGCCGGATATGACCTGACCCGGCTGATGATCGGGGCCGAGGGCACGCTGGGCATCATCACCGAAATCACCCTGAAGCTGCAGGGCATCCCCGAGGCGATCTCGGCCGCGCGCTGCTCCTTCCCGACGGTCGATGCCGCCTGTCAGGCGGTGATGACCACGATCCAGTTCGGCATCCCGGTGGCCCGGATGGAGTTGCTGGACGTGATCGCGGTGCAGGCGGTCAACGCCTATTCCAAGCTCGATCTGCCGGAAACGCCGCTCTTGCTGCTGGAATTCCACGGGTCCGAGGCGGGCGTCGCCGAACAAGCGGAACTGTTTGGCAGCATCGCCGAAGAGAACGAGGGCAGTGGTTTCGCCTGGACCACCTCGACCGAGGAGCGCAACCGGCTGTGGAAGGCGCGGCACGAATTCTACTGGGCCTCGCTGCAACTGCGCCCGGGCCGTACGGCGCTGGCCACGGATGTGTGCGTGCCGATTTCGCGGCTGGCGGAATGCGTCAATGCGGCCACTGCCAAGGCCGAGGAACTCGGCCTGTTTGCGCCTCTGGTCGGGCATGTGGGCGACGGCAATTTCCACATCTCGCCGCTCATCGACAAGGATGACCCGGACGAGATCGCCAAGACCGAAGCGTTCACAGCCTGGCTGGCCGAACTTGCCATTTCGATGGATGGGACCTGTACGGGCGAACACGGAATCGGTCAGGGCAAACGCGCTTATCTCGGCCAGGAACTTGGCGCGACCACCCGCTATATGACCGCGATCAAGGCCGCACTGGATCCGTCGAATATCATGAACCCGGGTAAGATTCTCTAACCGGTACGGGTGTGACGTCAGAGATTTTTCGACGAAAAATCTCGCCTCCGGCGGGAGTATTTGTCGCGGAATGAAGCGGTGATGGCCCTTCATTCCGCCCAAAATACTCAATTGCGACCATGTCTGGACCGGGCGCGCGCGTCGTTGTCAAGGCGGAGGTCGGTTTTGCACGTTTTTGCGTCGGATGGACTTGGCTTGTGCGAATGGGCTTCGGCATAAACCATCCCAAAGAGACTCAACCCGGAGAGCGGTCCCATGAAAACCCAAGTCAAAGCACTGGTCGTCGGCGGCGGTGCCGTTGGCACCTCGATCGCCTACCATCTGGCCAAGGCGGGCTGGAACGATGTCATGCTGATCGAGCGTGACGAACTGACGTCCGGCTCGACCTGGCACGCGGCGGGCCTGTTGCCGCTGTTCAACATGTCTTACGCGACCACCCATATCCACCAGTATTCGGTCGATTTCTACAAGACCCTGGAAGAGGAAACCGGACTGAACGCCGGTTTCGCCGTGGTCGGCAACCTGCGCATGGCGCAGACGCAGGATCGTATGGACGAGTATATGCTCTATGCCTCGACCGCCGAGACCTGCGGCGTCAAATACGAGTGGCTGACCCCGGACCAGATCAAGGAACGCTGGCCGCTGATCGAGACCTCGGACCTCAAAGGCGCGATCTATCACACCGAGGACGGCTATATTAACCCCGCCGACGTGACCCAGGCGATGGCCAAGGGTGCGCGCCAGCGCGGCGTGGATATCGTGCGCAAGATGCAGGCCGATGCCTTCCACTGGACCGGCACCCATTGGGAAGTGACCTGCACCAAGATGGTGGAAAAAGGCGGCAACCTCGTGCCCTCCGACGAGCAGGTGGTGATCACCGCCGAGCATGTCGTCACCGCATCGGGCAACCACGCGCAGCGCACCGCCAAGCTGCTGGGCATCAAGATGCCGGCGATCCCGGTTGAGCACACCTTCATCGTCATGGATCAGGACCCCGAACTGGTCAAATGGCGCGAGGCGGGCAACCCGGAGCACCCCGTCGTACGTGACGCCGACAACGAATCCTATGCCCGCGAAGAGCGGGGAGGCTGGATCCTCGGCATCTACGAACATGGCGCGCCCGCGCGGTTCGAATACGGGGTGCCCGACAGCTTCCGCGCCGACCTCTTCCCGCTCGATCTGGACCGGATCGCGGATCAGTACATGGCGATGGCCGAGCGCGTGCCCTCTTGTGCCGAAAGTGGCCTGAAGGACGATTTCAACGGCCCGATCTGCTACACCCCCGACGGCAACCCGCTGGTCGGCCCGGCGCCGGGCCTGCGCAACATGTGGCTGGCCGAGGGCTTCTCCTTTGGCATCACCGCCGCCGGCGGCACCGGCTATTACCTGGCGCAGATGATGGTCGATGGTGAGGCCGAGATCGACATGGCATCGCTCGACCCCAAGCGCTACAGCTCGAACTGGATGACCACCGAGTTCGCAGCCCGCAAGAACGAGGAATGCTACAGCCACGTCTATATCCTGCACCACCCGGATGAAGAGCGTGAAGCCTGCCGTCCCCTGCGCACCGCACCCGCCTATGACCGGCAAAAGGCGCTGGGCGCGCAGTTCGGTTTCGTCAACGGTTGGGAGCGTCCGAACTATTACGGCCCGCTCGATGCGCCCGAGACTTTCGACCATGACGCCCGCAGCTTCCGCCGCGGCGGCTGGTGGCAATATGCCGTCGAAGAGGCCAAGGCGATCCGCAACGGCGTGGGCCTGATCGACGCCACCGCCTTTACCAAGCACGTGGTCAAGGGCCCCGGCGCCACCCAGTTCCTTGACTGGTTCACCTGCAACAAGCTGCCGAAAGTGGGCCGGATCAACCTGACCTATGCGCTGACCAGCGCTGGCACCACCCGCACCGAATACACCATCGTGCGCAATGGCGAGAACAACTTCTACATCGTCTCCGCCGGGGCGTGGACGGAGTATGACGCCGACTTCCTGCGCAAGGCGGCCGAGGACAAGATGGAGGAGTTCGGCTATATCGAGATCCAGGATGTCACCACCCAGTGGGGCGTCTTTGCCATCGCCGGGCCCAAATCGCGCGACGTGCTGAAAGAGGTGATCAAGGACGCCGATCCCGAAACCGCCCTCTCGAACAAGCGTTTCCCGTGGCTGTCGGCCCGTCAGATCGAACTGGGCATGTGCCCCGTGAACGCGATCCGTGTGGCCTATACGGGTGAGCTGGGCTGGGAATTGCATCACCCGATCGAGATGCAGAACTATCTCTGGGATCTGCTGACCAAGGCGGGTGAAAAGCATGGCATGAAACTGGTTGGCGCCCGCGCCCAGAACTGGCTGCGTCAGGAGAAGAGCTATCGCGCGTTTGGCACCGAATTGGGCCGCGACGCGACCCCGCTGGAGGCCGATCTGCCTCGTTTCGTGGACCTTGGCAAGGACTTCCACGGTAAGGCCGAGATGGAGGCCAAGGGCGTCCGCTCGAAATGCTGCACCCTGCTGATCGACGGGCCTGCCGATGCCGATCCCTGGGGTCGCGAGGCGCTTTATACGCCCGAAGGCGAGCGCGTCGGTCGTCTGACATCGGGTGGCTATTCGGTGGCCTTCGAGAAGTCGATCGGCATGGGCTACGTTCGTCCCGAACTGGCTGTCGAAGGCACAAAGCTGAAGGTCAAGATGCTGGACCAGCTTTGGGATGCGGTCGTGACCTGCGACAGCCCCTATGACCCCAAGAACGAGACCATCCGCAAGGACGGCTGACGCCTCCCTTGAGAATGAGAGACGGCCCCGGAACCCCGGGGCCGTTCTTGTTTCAGCCGCCCGGTTTGAAATCGGCGCTGCTGATCACGCCATCGCCGTTCTTGTCGAGCATGTCGAAGAAGGCGGCGGATTTTGCGGTGAACTCATCGGCCGAGACCAGGCCATCGCCATCTGCATCGTTGAAGGCGCGGTCCATCGCCTGATCGACCAGTGCCATCGGCCCCTTGCGGCCGCCGGCATTGGCTTCGATATCGGTGCGCCGGGTCTCGTCGAACAGGTCATATTCGGCGGCATCCAGCGCGCCATCCTCGTTCTGGTCGAACATTACGAAAATCTCGCCGCGTTTCTCGGCGATCTCGGCGACGGTGATCAGCCCGTCGCCATCCATGTCCCAGCTTTCGATGAAATGCGCTCCGGGCGTGCCCTGGGCCAGGGCGGCGGTGCTAAGGGCACAGGCCGAAGCGAGAAGGAGAAGGCGCATCAGAGTTACTCCTGTTTGACGGCATTCATGCGTCAAACGGGTGATGCGCCCCGATCCGTCGGGCCATTTCGCCGCAGGGGGGCTCCCGCCCGTCGGAGGCGCATCGCAGATGCACCCCCTCCCGTTGGGCCGGGCGCCGCGCGGGGCGCGGCGCGGGCGCTTAGAGAGGCCCCGCCCCACGCAGGGCCAACTGTTGCAGGATCGAGGCCAAAGCCATGGCAACCACCAGAATAGCGGTTTTCATGAGCGCGCTCCCTGTCGTCCGTTTCGATATCATCTGAAACGGACGTGAGGTGCAGATCCGTCGCTTATCCTTCGACGGTCTCGTTCAGCTCCATGTGACCGCCGCCGCGCGACAGCACCCGCCGCAGGATCGGCTCGAAGAATTCTAGCGGTTTGGTGGGATAGTCCGGGTCGAACGCGCATTGGTCGTATTCATGGCAGAAATAGCGCGCATCCTCCCAATAAGGGCTGTCGCGATACTTGTCGCGCGCGTTACGGTCGCCGCCCCAGTAGTGGTTGTAGTAATACCCCTGGAACACGCAGTGATGTTGCAGGATCCAGTAACATTTCTCGCTGACATAGGGTTTCATCATCGCCGCGGCCAGTTCGCCGTGGTTGTAGGGCGACAGGATATCGCCCACATCATGCACCAGCGCCGCCACCACGATCTCATCCTCGGCCCCATCCGCATGGGCGCGGGTCGCGGCCTGAAGCGAGTGCTGATAGCGGTTGATCGGGTAGGGGGTCCAGGCCTCGTCCAGCGAGCGGATCGCGTCCAGTATCCGGTCGGGCAGGGCGGCGTTATAGGCCTCTTCATACTCCATCACCGCGTCCCAATCGGCCTGGGTGGCCTCTTCGAAACTGGTCCAGGTGGGTTTTTGTGACTTGTCCAGCATGGCGCGTTTCCTTCGTGTCTGCTTGGGGCAAAGGTAGCAGAGCGCGACTGAGCAGAAAAACGAATTGATTTGCTCAGAGTGATCTGAAAACCCTTTCAGTTATGCAGATAATCGCGCTTGAAACCTTTCTCGCCATTGCCGAGGCCGGCAGTTTCCACGCGGCAGCCCGTGGGCTCAACGTCACCCAGACCGCTGTCAGCGCCCGCATCAAGGCGCTTGAAACCGCGCTGGGGGTCGCGCTTTTCGAGCGTGGTCCGGCTGGCACGCGCCTCAGCCTTGCCGGACAACGGTTCCGCCCGCATGCCGAGCAGATGCTGCGCACATGGACCTTCGTCACAGCCGAAATGGCCGCCGGCCCCGGCGCGCGCGGCGCGTTGCGGCTGGGGGCGCAACTGTCGCTCTGGGATGCGCTGCTGGTCGACATGGCGGTCTGGCTGGAACAGGAACAGGGCGTTGTCCCCTTCACTCTGAACTATGATCACGCGCTTGATATGGGGGTGGCGGTGGCCGAACGCCTTGTCGACCTGGCTTTGGTACATGACCGCCCGACGCAGCCCGGGATCGAGGTTACTGACCTGCCCGACGAACGGCTGACGCTGGTATCGGATCAGCCCCTGACACTTGGGTCGGACGAGTTGCCGCTGTTCATTAACCTGGAATTCTGTGCCGAATATGACCGACTCTGGCAACAGGTGATGCCGCCCGGCAGCCGCCAGCATATCGTTCTGGGCAACGTGGCGATGGGCCTGCGCTATCTGATGCGGCGCGGTGGAGTCGGGTACTTCCCTGAGGTGATGGTCGCGGGTCTGTTGCGGCGCGGACGCCTGTATGCGGTGCGGGGTGCGCCGGATATGCGACTGGCCTGCCGGGCGATTCATCTGCGAGACAATCCGGCTCTGGGCCAGATCGAAACCGCAATCACGGGCCTGCGCAAGCTGCGCGGCGGATATTGACGCCGAGATTTCTCTTGTGCCGGTGAACTGCTATGTTTGGGTCAATTGTCAGTTTGACGTTCCGGAGCCCCCTGAATGCGCACCCTTTTTGCCATTGGTCTGTTCTTCGCTACGCCCGCTCTTGCGCAGCAAGGCCCTTCCTTCGATTGTGACAAGGCGCAGGGCGCAGCGGAAAAGCTGATCTGCCAGGATGCCGAGCTTGCCCGGCTCGACCGTCTGGTCGCCGGCCGCTACGGCGCGGCGATCGACATGGTCAAGGGTCTCGACACAGGCGCCGTCGAGGCAGAAAATCAGCTGCGGGCCGCGCAGCGCGGCTGGATCAAGGGGCGAGATGCCTGCTGGAAGGCCGACGACCTGCGCACCTGCGTCTCTGAAAGCTATCTGCGGCGCGAGGGCGAGCTGGTGGCCCGCTGGATGCTGGAGGATCCGACTGGCATCGCCTTTTGGGCCTGCGGCGGCAACCCGGCGAATGAGGTCGTGACCTATTTCTACGCGACCGAACTGCCCAGCGTTCGGTTCGAACGCGGCGGCAGAGTCGATACCGGGTCGTTGGTAAGAACCGCGTCGGGTGCGAAATACGAGGGCAGTTTTGACCACTCGATCTGGATCAAGGGCGACGACGCCATGTATCGCGACCCGGATCCGGTCGGCAGCGAATGGGACTGTGTATTGACGTCGAATGGTTAACGGGATGCGTGATGACGACACATTGACGGCAGTCGGCAACACACCGCTGGTTCGCCTCCGCGCGCTGGAGCCGGAAGGCGGCGCCGAGATCTGGATCAAGCTCGAAGGCGGCAACCCGACCGGATCCTACAAGGACCGCATGGCGATATCGGTCTTGGGCCGTGCCATGCGGCGGTGCGATCTGCGCCCGGGCGACCGGGTGGTCGAATACACCGGCGGCAGTACCGGTACCGCGCTGGCCTTTGTCTCGGCGGTGCTGGGGCTGCGCTTCACGGCGGTGTTCTCCGATGCCTTCTCGGCCAGCAAGCGGCAGGCGATGGAGGCGTTTGGCGCCGAGGTTCTGGTCGAGGAGAGCCAGGGCCGGGGCATCACACCCGACCTGATCCAGCGGATGAAAGCGCGCGCCTTTGCACTGGCCGGGGAACCGGGCAGCTATTACGCCGATCAGTTTGGATCGCCCGACGTGCGCGCGGGGTACGAACCGATGGGGCGCGAGATTGCGGAGGCTCTGGGCGGGCAGGTCGATGTTCTGGTCTCGGCGGTAGGTACCGGGGCGGCGCTGATGGGCGCGGCCGATGGCCTGACACAGGCCGGGGTCACGGCGCAGGTGATCGCGCTCGAACCGCTGCAATCACCGTTGCTCACCACCGGCAAGGGCGGCGCGCACCGCGTCGAAGGGGTGGGGGTCGGCTTTGAACCGCCGTTTCTGGACCGTGGGCGGCTGTCTGACATTCGGGCGATTGATCAGGAGCAGGGATTCGAGATGTGCCGACGCCTGGCGCGGGAAACCGGCGTGTTCGGCGGCGGGTCAACCGGCCTGAACGTGGTTGCCGCGATCCAGCTGGCACAAGAGATCGGCCCGGGCAAACGCGTCGTCACCTTTTGTTGCGACAACGGTGGCAAATACCTGGGTGGCCATATCTACGGCTGATCCCGGATGTGGCGGGGCGCGCGCGTCGACCGCGCCCCGGACTGCTCGTTACCCGACCAGTTCGTCGAAACACTCCAGCGCCTTGGCGGCATACATCATCGACGGCCCACCGCCCATCTGGATCGACATGGCCAGCACATCGGACAGTTCCTCGCGGCTGGCACCGGCCTTGACCAGCGCCTCGACATGCAGAGAGATGCAGGGCTCGCAACGCGAGGCGATCGAGATGCCAAGCGCCACGAATTCCTTGGTCTTGAAATCCAGCGTGCCGCCTTCCTTTACCGTCTTGCCCAGAGCGCCAAAGGCGCGGGCGGTGTCGGGAATGGCGCCATGCAGATTGCGCAGCCCCGCGCGGGTGGCTGACAGCTTGTCGTTCCAGTTCATTCGAATGTCCTTACACACATATTGACATCGGCATGTGTAAGGGTTGCCGGCCCGGCGGCCTTGATCTGGATCAGACCCGCGGCTTTTCAGCGATCAGGGCCAGATTGTTCGCGGGCATCTCTAACACCTCGGCCATCTCCAGCCCGGCCGCCTGCATCAGGTCCATCGTGTCGAAATCGTCCTTGTAGCCGATCTCGGGGTCCTCGGCGGTCAGCGCGGCATGGAACCGCGCGTCACCCTCGCTGGTCAATTCGCCCGCCCGCATGAAGGGGCCATAGATCACCAGCCGCCCGCCGGGCGCCAGCGCGGCGGCGGCCTCGGCGATCAGGGTCGCAGCCTCTCCCTCGGAAATCAGGTGAAGCAGGTTGATCAGCACCACCAGGTCCTGCCCCGCCCAGTCCGCACCCCAGCCGGGGCGCGTCGCGTTCAGTTCCTGCACTGGCGCGACATTGTCCAGGCCCTCGCAATAGGCGTCGATGCTGGCGCGACGCTGGGCATCCACCTCGGTCGGTTGCCAATACAGCCCCGGAAGCCGTTCGGCAAAGGCGCTGACATGCTGGCCGGTGCCGCTAGCCAGTTCCAGCGCGCGACCCTTATGCGGGGCCACCTGCTCCAGCAGATCGCAGAGCACCCCCGTGTTCCGATCTGCGGCGGGCGCGAACATGCGCGCACCTTCACCAGTCGTGGCGATACTGGCGACCGAGGGCGGCTTGCGGCTCATCTCAGCCGCTCCGGGCGCAACTGCGCCACCACCCCGGCCTCGATCTCGGGTGCGGCCCCTGTCACCAGGTCGCATAGCAGCTGCGACGCCGCAGGCGAGGTCTGGAACCCATAGCCGCCCTGACCGGCGCACCAGATGAAATCGCGCTGGTCCGGGTCCGGCCCCAGCACCAGCACCCGGTCGGGGGCAAAACTGCGCAAGCCCGCCCAGTTGCTGTCCATCCGGGTGACTTCCTCGGTCACCATTTCCTGATAGCGCGCCAGCCCCTCGGCCAGCACCATGTCATCGGCCCAGGCGTCCTGCGGCTCGACCGGGTCGGCCTCGGCAGGCGAGACGATCAGCTTGCCCGCATCGGGCTTGGCATACCAGGTCTCGCCGACGCCCATCAGCATCGGCCAGCCGCTCAGGTCATGACCGCCGGGCGCGGGGATACGCGCCATGGAACGGCGATAGGGTTGCAAACCGATGGGTGCCACCCCCGCCATCACCGCTACCTGATCGGCCCAGGCACCGGCGGCGTTGACGATGTTGCGCGCCTCGAACACGTCACCCGCCTCGACCTGCCAGACCGCGCCACGCGAGATCCGGGTTACCCGCTGCCGGGTCAGCACCGCGCCGCCATTGGCGCGGATCACGCGGGCGAAATCCTGCATCAGCCGGTCGGTGTCGATATCCCAGGCCTCGGCATGATAGGCGGTATAGACCACCGTTTCCGGGTTCAGGATGGGCACCATGGCGCGGGCCTCGTCCAGCGAGACCGGCGTCATCTCCATGTCGACGATATCGGCCTGAAACGCCTCCGCCTGATCGGCAGCGCCCACCAGCATCAGCCCGCGCGGGGTCAGATAGCCGCCATTGGCTGTATGGTGATACTGGGCGCTGGCCCGGTTCAGCGCGACCACCGCCGGTTTGCCATAAGCCTGCTCGAACAGCGCCGCCGAGCGGCCCGAGGCGTGGTAGCCCAGCGCCTCTTCGGCCTCGAGCACCGTGACCTTGCCATGCGCCGACAGGCGGGCGCCCGCGCTCAGGCCCGCGATGCCGCCGCCGATCACCAGAAAGTCGATCATGCCTGTTCCTCGATCCTGTCCGTCGCCGGGGGTGGTGTCGGGCTGAGTGCCGTGAGCCGCGCGTAAAGCTCTGGTGACATTTCATAGCTCATCGCCGCCAGCGAGGGCCGCAACTGTTCGGCCGAGCGGGCCGAGATGATCGGCTGCGCGCCCAGCGGGCTGGCCGCCACCCAGGCCACCGCCAGCGTCGCCGGGTCGACTCCCAACTCGGTCCCGATCCGCACCAGACCCTCGGCCGCGCGTGGCATCCAGTCCAGCCCATAGCGCGCACCATAGCGGTCATCCTCGGTCAGCCGCCCTGCGCCGCCGCCGACATATTTTCCGGTCAAGAGCCCGCCGCCCAGCGGCGAATAGGCCGCCACCGCGATACCCTGATCGGCGCACATCGGCAGGATTTCGACCTCGGCCTGGCGTTTGACCAGGTTGTACATCGGCTGCAACAGGTCGATGCGCAGGTCGAACAGACCGGCCACCGCCACCGCCTTCATCACCTGCCAGGCGGCGAAATTCGACAGGCCGACATAGCGGATCTGCCCGGCATCGCGCAGCCGCGCCAGGCATTCCATCGTCTCGTTGAGGTCGGTGTCGGGATCGAACCGATGCAGATAAAGCGCATCGATCATGTCGAGTCCCAGCCGCTGGCGGCAGATATCGAACTGCGCCCGGATATTCGCCGCCCCCGCGCCCCCCAAATAGCCCACCTTGGTGGCGATCAAGAGCCGTTCGCGCTCGGCCCGGATCATCTCTCCCAAAAGGGTCTCGGACTGGCCGCCGGTATACACATAGGCGGTGTCGAAATGGCTGAGGCCGGCGGCGCGGCAGGCGGCGTACATGGCGGCCGATGCCGCCGCGTCGGCGCGGCCGCCAAATTGCATTGTACCATAGGCAAAAGCGCTTGCCGGGCTGCCGTCGGGGGTGGTGAGGAGCGATGTCATGCGCGGACAATGGCACGCACCGAAAGGGTCGAAAAGATCAAATCCTATTTGATCGCGACGGCTTGCACCCTGCGGTTCCGGCGGCGCATAGTTGCGCTGACTGATTAAATGTTTTCGGGAGAGCAGTTTGAGCGCGGAGAACATACATCCGATGGCATCCGGACATGTGCCGTCCTATATCGTGGCCGCCGACGGCAGTGATTTCCTGCTGGGTTTCATGGCCGTCTTTACCATAGGCCTGATCCTGCTGATCGGCGTTGGTTATTTTACCCTGCATGCCCTGCCAGAACGCATGGCCCACAAAAGCAACCATTCCCAGTTCCAGCTGGTGGGAATTCTGGCGCTGCTGGCGCTCTTTACTCATAACAACGTGTTCTGGGTGGCTGCGGTTCTGGTGGCGGGGTTCCAGATTCCCGATCTGGCCGCACCGCTGCGCGCCATTGCCGATGCGATCCGCGCGCGCGGCTCCGATTCCGCGATGCAGGACAGTTCGCCGCCGGAGACGGTCGCAGAACCGCATTCCCATCCTGCCGCCGCGACAGAGGGGCACTGATCCATGCTCGAAACGATACTCTGCGCGCTTGTCACGCTATTGCCGGACTATCTGTTCCGCCGCTATGTCCAGGGCAAACGAATTGGTCATGAGTTGACCCTGTTCTCGGTCTGGTATGAATTGCGCTGGGGCCTGACCAGCTGTGCCATGCTGACCCTGATGGTTCTGACCACGCTGTTCTATTTCCACCCGGCGACCAATGCGGTGACCTCGTATTTCCGTACGGTGACGATTCTGCCGCAGGTGGGCGGACGCGTCGAAGAGGTCTTTGTGGAAAACAACCAGCTGATCGAGGCGGGCCAGCCCATCCTGCGGCTCGAAGGGCTGTCGCAACAGGCAGCGGTCGAGGCGGCAAATGCTGGCATTGCCCAGATCGAGGCGGCAAGCAAACTGGCGCTGACCGATCTGGCCATGGCGGATGCGGGCATTGCCCAGGCGCGCGCTGCGCTGACCCAGGCGCAAGAGGACCTGGCCCGCAACCAGACGCTCAAGGATCAGGGATCGAGCGCGGTCCGCCTGACCGAGATCGAGCGGCTCGACAATCTGGTGAGCGAACGCGAGGCTATGTTGCTGGCGGCCGAGGCCAGCAAGGCGGCGGCTGAGCAGCAGATCGAGGTGCTGATCCCGGCCCAGATGGCCAGCGCCCAGGCGCAGCTGGAACTGGCCCAGGCCGAGCTGGGCAAGACGCTGATCGTGGCGGGGGTCGATGGCCGGATCGAACAGTTCGGGCTTCAGGTCGGCGACTATGTCAGCCCGCTGTTGCGGCCCGCCGGCCTTTTGGTGCCGTCGGATTCGGGCCGGGGCCGGTTCCAGGCCGGGTTCAATCAGATGGCGGCACAAGTGATAAAACCGGGCATGGTCGGCGAGATCGGGTGCATGACCAAGCCCTTTACCATCGTTCCCATGGTGGTGGTGGCGGTGCAGGACGTGATCCCCTCGGGACAGATCCACCCCAGCGACGTGCTGCGCGACCCGGCCAAGAACCTGACGCCCGGCAGCGTGACCGTCTATTTGGAGCCGCTCTATGAAGGCGGGGCCGATCTGTTGCCGCCGGGCAGCGCCTGCCTTGCCAATGTGTACACCAACAACCATGACCGGCTGGAGCATGACCCCGATCTGGGTGGCTTCGAACGCGCTTTCCTGCACGTGGTGGACACAATCGGCGTGGTGCATGCCGCAGGCCTGCGGCTGCGTGTGCTTTTGATGCCGGTGAAAACCCTTGTGCTTTCCGGCGGTCATTGACGCGATGCGACGGGTGAATGAAAGGGGCCGTTTCCGGCCCCTTTCCTATTCGGCGGCAATGGCCGACTGATCGGTGATCACCATGCTGCAGGCGCGGCAGGCGGTTTCGCCGGTCTGGTCGAACCAGCGGCAGGTGCCCCGGATCGGACAGGGGGGCAGGTGACCGGCCGGCGGCACCTGCGCCTGATCCAGATGTGCCAGGACATGGTCGATCACGCTACAGCGGCTGCCGGTCCATTGCGCACAGCCCGAGGTCGCGCAGGGGGAGGAAAAGCGCATGCGCGCCTCGGGCTTGCCATGGGCAGAGGCGGTTTCGACGAAATCGGCGTCGATGGTCATGGAACTGCGCAGATGGCGCACATGCCCGTCCGACCCCTTGACGCCCAAGAGCTGGTTGCCCGGCGCGCAGCGCGCGCTCGGGCAGGTTCTGTCGGGGCTGGACATCGGCCTCACCCCAGGCGGGCGAGCATGTTGCCCATCTGCTTTTCCCGCTCCAGCAACGGGTCGAGTTCGGGGTGCAGGATGATTCCGTACCAGTCGCGGGGGAACTTGGTCACCCAGGGCTTCTCGAACCCGGTGCGGGCGATATGGCCAAGGACCAGCTTCTGGATTTCGCCCTGAAGCTCCATCTCGGTGGTCTTGTCCATTTCCAGATTGCCGGTATCGACAACAAAACGTGCCATGTCAGTCTCCTTTATGAAAATGCCACCCCTGAAAATACGTATGGGGCAGGGACAGGGTACACGCTGAACGGGTCGCACCCTATGCGGGAAAACCGGACCGTCATACACGCATTGGCGCGTTTTTGCCGATCAGAGCCGGGTGGAACGGCCAAGAAAATTCGACGAATTTTCTTGGCCCGGCGGTACAGGCCGCAAAGAAAAAGGCCCCGCCGGGGCGGGGCCTTTGGTTCAGTCATCAGAACGGGGATCAGTTCGGGATGTCGCCTTCGATGCCTTCGACGTAGAAGTTCATGCCCGCCAGCGTACCGTCATCGGCGGTCTCGCCTTCTGCCAGCCAGTCCGAGCCGTCCTGCTTTTTCAGCGGGCCGGTGAACGGATGGTAGGAACCGTTTGCGATCGCATCCTTCAGCGCCAACGCCTCGGCCTTCACATCGGCCGGAACCGCGTCCGAGATCTCGCCGATGCCAACCATGCCAGGGCCAATGCCGTCCCAGGTGCTTACGCTGGTCCAGGTGCCATCCATTACCGCCTTGGTGCGGGCGATGTAATAGGGCGCCCAGTTGTCGATGATCGAGCTGACGCGCGGCATCGGGGCATATTCGCTCATGTCCGAGGCCTGGCCAAAGGTGATCACGTTGCCGGCGGCCTGCGCGGCTGCCTGCGGCGCGGTCGAGTCGGTGTGCTGCAGAATCACGTCCGCACCCTGTTCGATCAGCACCTTGGCAGCATCGGCCTCTTTCGCCGGGTCGAACCAAGTATAGGCCCAGACGATCTTGAACTGGACGTCCGGGTTCACCTTGCGGGCGTGGATGAAGGCCGAGTTGATGCCGCGGATCACTTCGGGGATCGGGTAGGAGCCGATGTAACCCACGATGTTCGACTTGGTCATGCGCCCGGCGATGGTGCCTTGCACGGCGCGGCCTTCATAGAAACGGGCCGAATAGACCGACACGTTCTCGGCCTGCTTGTAGCCGGTGGCATGCTCGAACTTCACCTTCGGGAACTTCTTGGCCACGTTGATCGTGGGGTCCATGTAACCGAACGAGGTGGTAAAGATCAGGTCGGCGCCTTCCAGTGCCATCTGGGTCATCACCCGCTCGGCATCGGGGCCTTCGGGCACGCTTTCGACGAACACGGTTTCGACCTTGTCGCCAAATTCCGCCTCGACGGCCTGGCGGCCCTTGTCGTGCTCATAAGTCCAGCCGCCGTCGCCGACCGGTCCGACATAGACAAAACCGACCTTGGTCTTGTCCTCCGCCATGGCGCCGGTCGCCAGACCCAGCACCATTGCGGCACTTGCGAGAAGTGAGGTGAATTTCATGTAGTGACTCCCCTTTATGGTTCGTTTGCAGTTTCGTTGTGGTTGGCCCCTCGTCAATGAGAGGCGTGGAAGCTGCGTCCAAGTGCGGCAGGCGCACCGCTCTTGTCCGCGGAAAGGATCACAAGCACAAGGATCGTGATGAGATAGGGCGACATTGCCAGATACTCGACCGGGATGGCAACGCCCGCCGCCTGAAGGTTCAGCTGGACCACGGTGACGCCGCCAAAAAGATAGGCACCCAGCAGCGCGCGCCAGGGTTTCCAGCTGGCAAACACCACCAGAGCCAGCGCAATCCAGCCGACACCGGCGGTCATGCCTTCGGTCCACTGGGGCACCCGGATCAGGCTGATATAGGCGCCGCCCAGCCCCGCGCAGGCGCCGCCGAACAGGATCGCCAGAACGCGGATGCGGATCACCTTGTAGCCCAGCGCATGGGCGGCATCGTGGTTTTCGCCCACCGCGCGCAGGATCAGGCCCGCGCGGCTGTATTTCAGAACCCACCAGACCGCGCCGGTCAGCAGGATGCCCAGATAGAGGATCGGGTCATGGCTGAACAGGATCGGCCCCACCACCGGCAGATCGCTGAGTACCGGCAGGTCGAGCCGCCCCATCGCGGGCGGTTTGATCCCCACATAAGACTGGCCCATCAGCGCGCTCAGCCCCAGGCCGAACAACGTCAGCGCCAGACCGCTGGCGACCTGGTTGGCCAGCGCCACCTGGGTCATCAGCACAAAGAGCAGCGACAGGATGGCCCCCCCGATCGCGGCGGCGATGAAGCCCAGCCAGGGCGAGCCGGTCTCGACCGAGATGGCAAAGCCGCAGATGGCGCCGGTGATCATCATGCCCTCGACACCGAGGTTCAGGACACCGGCCTTTTCCACCACCAGCTCACCAATGGCGGCCAGCAGGAGAGGGGTTGCGGCGACCATCAGAGAGGCCACCAGCAGGACGGGATTGATTGCAGACAGGTCCATGGTTCACGCCACCTCTTTGCGGGCCGCACGGATGCGGTAATTGGTCAACAGATCCAGCGCCAGCAGGAAGAACAGCAGCATCCCCTGGAACACCTGGATCGCGGCTGCGGGCAGGCCCAGGCTGCCCTGCGCGATCTCGCCGCCGATATAGGTCAGCGCCATCAGCCCCCCGGCCAGCAGGATGCCCACCGGATGCAGACGGCCCAGAAAGGCCACGATGATCGCGGTGAAGCCATAGCCCACGTTGAAATCGATGCTGACCTGACCCGAGGGGCCCGAGACCTCGAAGAGCCCCGCCAGCCCTGCCAGCGCGCCGGACATGCCCAGGCAAAACAGGATCAGCCGGGCCGGTTTCACGCCTGCGAACCGCGCCGCGCGCGGCGCCTCGCCGGTCAGCCGGATATGGAACCCAGTCATGTGCCGGTTGAGCAGCACATAGGCAAAGATCACAGCGATAAACGCCGCCACCACGCCCCAATGCATGCCGGACCCTTCGATCAGTTCGGCATTATGGGCGCTGGCATAGGATTGCAGGTTGCGCGAGCCGGGAAAGCCGAAGCCTTCGGGGTTTTTCAGCAGGCCCAGCGACATCGAGGCAAGGAATTGCTCGGCCACATAGACCAGCATCAGCGAGACCAGGATCTCGTTGGTGCCGAACCGGACCTTCAGGAACGCCGGGATCATCGCCCAGACCCAGCCGCCAAAAGCACCCGCGAGTACCATCAGGGGAAAGATATAGAAGGCCTCCATCGGGTAGAAGGCCAGCCCGACACCGGCGCCCACGATGGCGCCCATGATATACTGTCCCTCGGCGCCGATGTTCCAGATACCCGCGCGAAAGCCCAAGGAGAGGCCGATGGCGATCAGCACCAGCGGGGCGCCCTTCACCAGCAGTTGTGGGCGATAGTAGAACGCATATTCGCCAAACAGCGGCTCCCAAAAAATGGTACCGATCGCTTCGACCGGGTTCTTGCCCAGTACCGCGAACAGCAGCCCGCCACAGATCATCGTCGCCAGCACAGCCACCAGCGGCGTTGCCATTGACCATGTGCGCGAAGGCTGCGGACGTTTCTCCAGCACGATCATGCGCGCGTCTCCCTGTTCTTCTTGTTGTCGGGGGAAAGGTCAGACATGCGCCACCTCCATCCCGTGGGCGCCGCCCATCATCAGGCCGATCTCGTCAACGGTCAGCCCGACAGTGGTGCGCGGCGCGCTCAGCCGGCCCTCGTTCAGCGCTGCGAATGTGTCCGAGATTTCCATCAACTCGTCCAGGTCCTGGCTGATGCAGACCACCGCCGTGCCCTTGGCCGCCAGATCCAGAAGCGCCTGCCGGATCGCGGCGGCCGCCGATGCATCCACACCCCATGTGGGCTGGTTCACCACCAGCACGTCCGGGTTCTGCAACACCTCGCGCCCGATGACGAATTTTTGCAGGTTGCCGCCCGAGAGCGAGCGCGCCGCGTTTTCCGGCCCCGGCGTGCGCACGTCGAATTCCTTGATGATCCTCTCTGCGAATGCCTGCGTTTCGGCCCATTTCAGGAACCCGTTGCTTTCCAGCCCCTCGCGCACCGATCCGGTGAGCAGCGCGTTTTCCGTCAGGCTCATATTGGGCGCCGCCGCATGGCCCAGCCGCTCCTCGGGCGCCGTCAGCAGGCCCAACCGCCGCCGCGCCACCGGGCCCAGCCGGCCCACCGGCTGGCCATCCTTCTTGACCGCGTCCGCGGCCGTCAGGATCTCGCCCGACAAGACGGCCAAGAGCTCGTCCTGCCCGTTGCCCGCAACCCCGCCGATGCCCAGAACCTCGCCCTTGCGCACCGTCATATGCACGTTCTTCAACGAGGTACCGAATTCGCTGGGCGAGGGCACCGACAGGCCCGAGATATCCAGTGCGATCTCGCCGAACTCCCGGCCCGACCGCTCCGGCGTCTTCAGCGCCGTGCCCACCATCATCTCGGCCATGTCGCGGGCCGAGGTCTCGCGCGGGGTGCATTCGCCCACGTTCTTGCCCAGCCGCAGGATGGTCGCGTGGTCGCAGAGTGTCCGGATCTCCTCCAGCTTGTGGCTGATATAGAGGATCGAGGTTCCCTCGGAGCGCAGCTTTTGCAGCGTCTGGAACAGGATCTCCACCTCCTGCGGCGTCAGCACGCTGGTCGGCTCGTCCATGATCAACAGCTTGGGGTCCTGGAGCAGGCAGCGGATGATCTCGACCCGCTGCCGCTCGCCCGCGCTCAGATCGCCCACCGTGCGGAACGGATCAAGCGGCAGGCCATAGGTCTCGCTTACCTCGCGGATGCGCGCGGCCAGATCGCCCATTGCGGGCGGATTCTCCATCCCCAGCGCGATATTCTCGGCGACGTTCAGCGCATCGAACAGAGAGAAATGCTGGAACACCATGGCAATCCCGTCAGCGCGCGCCGCGCGCGGCTCGGGCGGCGCATAAGGCGCGCCGCGCAGGGACATGGTGCCGCTGTCGGGCTTGACCAGCCCGTATATCATCTTGACCAGCGTGGACTTGCCCGCGCCGTTCTCACCCAGCAGGGCATGTACCTCGCCCTCGCCAATGTCGAAACTGACATTGTCGTTGGCGACCACGCCGGGATAGGCCTTGGTCAGCCCCTTGATGCTCAGAAGTGGTTTGCTCACGCGCTCAGCTCCTTCCTTGTCGTTTCGCTATGCGCCGGGCTCAAGAGTCGGGCGGCAACGCCAATGGCGATGCTGGCGGGATGTTTGCCCAGGGCGGGATCGCCGATTGGGCAGGTGATACGACCGATCTGCTGCGGCGCGTGACCAAGCGCGGCCAGCCGCGACCGGAATCGCGCCCATTTGGTAGCCGAGCCAATCAGCCCGGCAAAGGCAAAATCGCGCCGCAGCAACCGGTTGCACAGTTCCAGGTCCAGTTCGTGCGAATAGGTCAGGATCAGATGCTCGGCCTCTTTCGGCGCATAGACAACCAGATCGGCAGGCCGCGCCGCGGGGAGACGGGTAACCCCGTCGGGTATCGTTTCGGGAAACCGTTCGGGTGCCGTATCGACCCAGGTGATGGCGAAGTCGGGCAACGGGGACAGCGCATTCACCAGCGCCCGGCCGACATGGCCGGCACCCCAGATCCACAATTGCCGGGAGGGTTGCAAGACAGGCTCAACCATCCAGTCGTCAATCAGTTGAGGTTCAGGAGGCAATCCCTGTCCGCGCGCCTGTGCGAGCAGGCGCTTGATCGTGAGAGGTGCGCCGGAAACCTGCAAGGTTTCCGGTCCGTTTTCCGCGCCGGAAAACGGCAGCGCGGGCCGCGCGACCACCGTGCCATCGACCGTGTCAATCCGCGCCGCGTCCCAGCTTTCCGTCAACAGCGTCACCGCCCCGCCGCAGCACTGGCCTAGCTCCGGCCCCAGCGCATGGCGGCTCAGCCCCAGACGCCCGGTGCGCGCCGCCTCTGCTGCCTGAAACTCCAAAGCGCCGCCGCCGATGGTGCCCGACTGGCCGTTGTCCCAGACCAGCATCGCCGCGCCCACCTCGCGCGGGGAGGAGCCCCTGATCGCCGCGATCACCACCCGGGTCACTCGCCCATGCGCGGCCACCGCCGCGCGCAGCCCCTCCAGATCAAATGCCATCGCCAAGCCTCCGGATGCCTTTCCAGACCTCCTCCGCCGTCGCCGGCGCGTTCAGCCCCGGATAGGCATCGCCACAGGACGCCACCGCATCAGACAAGGCCAGCCAGGCCGAAATTCCCAGCATGAAGGGCGGCTCGCCCACCGCCTTCGACCGGTAGATCGTGTCCTCACGGTTCTGCCCGTCCCACAGCGCCACGTTGAACACCTCGGGCCGGTCCGAACAGGCCGGGATCTTGTAGGTCGAGGGCGCATGCGTCCTGAGCCGCCCGTGATCGTCCCAGACCAGCTCTTCGGTTGTCAGCCAGCCCGCGCCCTGCACATAGCCGCCCTCGACCTGGCCGATATCCAGATCGGGGTTCAGCGAGGCCCCGGCATCATGCAGGATGTCCGCGCGCAGGATGCGGTATTCGCCGGTCAGCGTGTCCACCGCCACCTCGGTCACCGAGGCGCCATAGGCAAAGTAGTAAAACGGCCGCCCGCGTCCCTGGATGCGGTCCCACTCGATCTTGGGCGTCTTGTAGAACCCCGTTGCCGACAGGCTGATCCGCCCCTGATAGGCCAGCGCCGCCGCCTCGGCAAAGCTATAGCGCGCCTCGCCCACCTCGACGTGCCCATCCACGAACCGGACCGAGGCGACCTCTGCCTGATGCCGCTCGGCGAGATACGCCGCCATCCGGTCGCGGATGGTGTCGCAGGCGGCCTTGACCGCCATGCCGTTCAGGTCCGACCCCGACGAGGCCGCCGTGGCTGAGGTATTGGGCACCTTGGCGGTATCGGTGGCGGTGATCTTCACCATCTCCAGCGGAATGCCGAACCGGCTTGCGGCCACCTGCGCCACCTTCTGGAACAGGCCCTGGCCCATCTCGGTGCCGCCATGGTTCAGATGCACGGACCCGTCCTGATAGACATGTACCAGCGCGCCCGCCTGGTTCAGATGGGTCAGGGTGAACGAAATGCCGAACTTCACCGGCGAAAACGCGATGCCCCGCTTGACGATCGGGTTGGCCGCGTTCCACGCCGCCACCGCCGCCTTGCGCGCGGCGTAATCCGACGATGCCAGCAGCGCCTCGGTCATCCCGTGCAGCTCGAAATCCTCGACCAACTGCCCATAGGGCGTGGTGTTTTCCTTCATTTCGCCGGAAATACTCCGGGGGGTGTGGGGGGCAGAGCCCCCCGCCGGCGCAGCATAATAATTGCGCTGCCTCAACTCGACCGGGTCAATCTCCAGCACATGCGCGGCATGATCCATCACCCGCTCGATCCCCACCATCCCCTGCGGCCCGCCAAACCCGCGATAGGCGGTGGCGGATTGGGTGTTGGTTTTCAGCCGGTGGCTTTCGATCCGGGCGTTGGGCAACAGATAGGCATTGTCCGCATGCAGCATCGCCCGGTCCGCCACCGGCAGCGACAGGTCCTGCGCCCAGCCGCAGATCGCGTGATGCAGGAAGGAGACGCCCAGAATATGCCCTTCACCGTCGAACCCGGCGCGATAACCAATGCGGAAGGCGTGGCGCTTGCCGGTGATCACCATGTCGTCGTCGCGGTCATAGCGCATCTTGCAGGCACGTCCGGTGGCGCGGGCCGCCACGGCGCAGGCCACCGCCAACGCGTTGCCCTGGCTTTCCTTGCCGCCAAAGCCGCCGCCCATGCGGCGGGTCTCGACCCGGACGGCGTGCATCGGCACGCCCAAAGCCTCGGCCACCTTGTGCTGAATCTCGGTCGGGTGCTGGGTGGAACTGTGCACCAGCATGTCACCGCCCTCGCCGGGCAGGGCCAGCGCGGCCTGACCTTCGAGATAGAAATGCTCCTGCCCGCCCAGCTCGAAAGTGCCCTCGATGACATGGGCCGCCCCGGCAATCGCCGCCTCGGCATCGCCCTTTTCATAGATGCGCGGCCCGTCCTCGAACCGGCTGTTGGCCGCCAGCGCCTGTTCGATGGTCAGGATCGCGGGTTCCTCGGCATAGTCGATCCGCGCCCGCCGTACCGCCTTGCGCGCGGCCAGGTGGCTGGTCGCCACTACTGCGAAGACCGGCTGACCGACGTAATGGACCGTACCGTCCGAGAGCAAAGGTTCGTCATGTATCGAGGGCGAGACATCGTTGGCAAAAGGCAGGTCAGCGGCCGTCATCACCAGCACCACGCCGGGCGCTTTCCGTACCGCGTCCAGATCCATCGCGGTGATCCGCCCCTTGGCAATCGTGCTCAGGCCAAAGGCCAGGTGCAGCGTGTCGCGCGGGGTGGGGATATCGTCGACATAGCGGGCGGTGCCGGCCACATGCAGCGGTGCCGCGTCATGCGGCAGGGGTTTGGCGACGCTCATGCCCGTACCTCCAGCACATTGGCCAAATGGCCCTGATCCTCGGCGTAATAGCGGCGCAGCATCGCCTTGGCGGTCTCCATCCGGTAGCGGGCCGAGGCGCGCATGTCCGACATCGGGGTGAAATCGGCCTCGAACTCTGGCAGGGCCGCGTTAACAACCTGTTGCGTCCAGGGCTGGCCGATCAGCGCCGCCTCGACCGCGCGGGCGCGTTTCGGGATGCCCGCCATACCGCCAAAGGCGATGCGGGCGGCGGTGACGGTGCCGCCCTCGGCGGTGATGTTGAAACAGCCGCAGACGGCCGAGATGTCCTGATCGAAGCGCTTGGACAGCTTGTAGCATTTCAGCCGGTCGGGCTGGCGCGGGAAGCTCACCGCCTCGACAAATTCACCCGGCTCGCGGTCCTGCTTGCCGTACTCGAGAAAGAACGCCTCGAGCGGCAAGTCGCGGCGCGTGTCACCCTTTCGCAGATGCAATGTCGCCCCCAGCGCGATCAGCGCGGGCGGGTTGTCGCCGATGGGCGAGCCATTGGCGATGTTGCCGCCGACAGTGGCGGCATTGCGCACCTGCACGCTGGCATAGCGGCGGATCATCTCGCCATAGGAGTGGTGCAGGGGTGCTACGGCGTCGCGCATTCGGTTCATGTCCACCATGGCGCCCAGGCGCACATGCGTGTCGGTGATCTCGATCTCTTTCAGATCGGCGCAGCCAGAGAGGAAAATGACCTTGGGCAGGTCGCGCAACTGCTTGGTGACCCAGAGGCCCACGTCGGTCGCTCCGGCGACCAGCGTGGCGTCTGGGTGGGCGGCATAGAGTTCCGCGAGTTCATCGGAGGAGGAGGGGGAGGTGGGGGGCTCTGCCCCCCGGCCTGCGGCCTCCCCCCGGAGTATTTCCGGCGAAATGAAGGCACGATCGCTATGGAGCCACTCAGGTTTGGGCGCATCCTCGACCGCGCGGGCGGCGCGGATGATCGGGGCATAGCCGGTGCAGCGGCAGAGATTGCCAGCCAACTGGGTGTCGTGGTCGGTGGCGCCCTCGGCATGGCCCGCGACCATCGACATCACGAAGCCCGGCGTGCAAAAGCCGCACTGGCTGCCGTGATGGGTGACCATGGCCTGTTGCGCCGGATGGCTGCCGCCCAGCCCTTCGACCGTGCGCACCGCCTTGCCATGAAGCTGCGGCAAAAACAGGATACAGGCGTTCAGCGCGCGGGTGCCATCGGCATCGCTGACGGCCACGGTGCAGGCGCCGCAATCGCCCTCGTTGCAGCCTTCCTTGGTGCCGGTCAATCCGCGTGCCTCGCGCAGCCAATCGAGCAGTGTCGCCGTGGGGTCGACCCCTGCCAGCGTGACTGTCTCTCCATTCAGAAGAAACGAGATGTCCATCCTGTGAAACCGGTCGCGTTACCCTGTTGGCCCATGACTGCCCACCTTCGATGCGACGTAGAAAGGGGCCGGGCTGTTGTCTGACAGGAAGGTTAGAAACCGGAACCGTTGTCTGGCAAGAAAAACTCAATCTGCAATGCAGCAATTTTCGACAACTTGTCGCAAGAGGGGGCGTCGGCGCTAAAATTTACTCATTTGAATCATCTATTTGCCAAGGTGGCTGGAAAATGACTTTGAAAGACCTTCCGGTTTTGACGAATAATCATCTCTGGCTGTTTGGGAGATTGACGGTAGTTTCCGACCTTGCCGCTCGTATCAGAACAATCTGGCGCTCCGAGACAGGCCGATGACATTGGCCAGTATCCCGACCGCCAGCGCAAGACGCTGGAACAGAGCCTTGTCGATATTGCAGCTGAGACTAAAGGACAGGATGGCAATGATCTCGGTGGGCGTCTTGGTGGCGTTTACACTGACCGAGATCAGCGGCGGCGGCACGCCCTGCGCCAGCAGGATCGAGGCCGAGATGATGCCGAACCCCATGCCTGGGGCGCCGTCCGCAAGCTGCGCGAAAAGGCCGACAAGGGAAGAGGTGAGGACCAGAACCACGGGGACATGGGCGACAAAGAGAACCCTGCCATCTGGCTAAGCCATTCGTTTGTCCCCGCAATCGGGCTTTTTGCCAGTTGCAAAGCATCCGCCGTGGCGCCTGCGAACCGGATCGCCTATCGTCGCGGGCATGAGCAGCGATCCCCGATTCATCCACCTTCGTCTTCACACCGAATACTCTCTTCTGGAGGGGGCGGTTCGACTAAAGAAACTGCCCGCGCTTTGCGACAAGATGGGCATGCCTGCGGTGGCGGTAACCGATACCAATAACCTGTTCGCAGCACTGGAATTCTCGGTCGGTGCCAGCGGGGCGGGTATTCAGCCAATCATCGGATGCCAGATGGATTTGGCCTATGTCGAAACGATGCCCGGGGAAAAGCCCAAGCCACCGGCGCCGCTTGTTCTGTTGGCGCAGAGCGAGGCCGGGTATGAGAACCTGATGAAGCTGAACAGCTGCCTTTACGTGGACAAGGGCGGGCAACTGCCGCAGGTCACGCTGGAGGAGCTGGACGCGCTGGGCGACGGGCTGATCTGTCTCAGCGGCGGGCCGGACGGTCCGGTCGGGCGCCTGTTGCAGCAGGGCCAGCGCCCGGCGGCCGAAGCGCTGGTCGACCGGCTGGCGGCGATATTTCCGGACCGGCTCTATATCGAGTTGCAGCGCCATCCGGGCGAGGATGGCGCTCCGCAAGCCGAACGACTAACTGAACGCGGTCATGTGGAAATGGCCTATGCCAAGGGTCTTCCGCTGGTGGCCACCAACGATGTCTATTTCCCCGAGGCCGGCATGTACGAGGCGCATGACGCGCTGATCTGCATCGCCGACGGCGCCTATGTGGATCAGGCCGAGGGCCGCCGCCGCCTGACCGCGCAGCATTACCTGAAATCGCCGCAAGAGATGGCGACCCTGTTCGCCGACCTGCCCGAGGCGATCGAGAACACCGTCGAGATCGCGCGGCGTTGTGCCTTCATGGCCTATCGCCGCGACCCGATCCTGCCGAAATTTGCCGATGACGAGGTCGTGGAACTGCGGCGCCAGGCCAACGAGGGCCTGCAGGCGCGATTGGCCGTCATCCCGCACGCGGTCAGCCCCGAGGAGTATCAGAAACGGCTCGATTTCGAGTTGGATATCATCGAGGGTATGGGTTTTCCCGGATACTTCTTGATCGTGGCCGATTTCATCAAATGGGCCAAGGATCATGATATTCCGGTGGGGCCGGGGCGGGGTTCGGGTGCGGGCTCGCTGGTCGCCTATGCGCTGACCATCACCGACCTTGATCCGCTGCGCTATTCGCTGCTGTTCGAGCGCTTCCTGAACCCCGAGCGGGTCTCGATGCCCGACTTCGATATCGACTTTTGCATGGACCGGCGCGAAGAGGTGATCCGCTACGTGCAGGAGAAATACGGCCGCGACAAGGTGGGCCAGATCATCACCTTTGGTGCGCTGCTGTCCAAGGCCGCCGTGCGCGACATCGGGCGGGTGTTGCAGATGCCCTATGGCCAGGTCGATCGTCTGTCCAAGATGATCCCGGTCGAGGGGGTCAAGCCGGTCAGCATCGAGAAAGCGCTGAAAGACGAGCCGCGCCTGCGTGAAGAGGCCCGCAACGAAGAGGTGGTCGACCGGCTGCTGACCTATGGCCAGCAGGTCGAGGGGCTGCTCAGAAACGCCTCGACCCATGCCGCCGGCGTGGTGATCGGCGACCGGCCGCTGGACGCGCTTGTGCCGCTCTATCAGGATCCGCGCTCGGACATGCCGGCGACCCAGTTCAACATGAAATGGGTGGAACAGGCGGGTCTGGTCAAGTTCGACTTTCTCGGCCTGAAGACCCTGACCGTGATTCAGAATGCGATGGACCTGATCTTCAAGTCTGGGCGTCCGCTGCATGTGGCCGCCGACGGGCGGCAGCTTTACGAGCCCGCCGAGGGCGCCGAGAACCAGATCAACGCCATCCCGCTGGAGGATGAACCGACATACAAGCTCTATTCCGCGGCCAAGACGGTGGCGGTGTTCCAGGTGGAAAGCTCGGGCATGATGGATGCGCTCAAGCGCATGAAGCCTACCTGTATCGAGGATATCGTGGCCCTCGTGGCGCTTTATCGTCCCGGCCCGATGGAGAATATCCCGGTCTATTGCGAGGTGAAGAACGGGCTGCGCGAGATCACCTCGGTGCATCCGCTGATCGATCACATCCTCGAGGAAACGCAAGGCATCATCGTCTATCAGGAACAGGTGATGCAGATCGCCCAGGTCATGGCGGGCTACAGCCTGGGCGGCGCCGACCTGCTGCGCCGGGCCATGGGCAAGAAGATCAAGGAGGCAATGGACGCCGAGCGGCCCAAGTTCGAAAAGGGCGCGGCAGAGAACGGCGTCGATGCCAAGAAGGCCTCCGAGGTATTCGACCTGCTCGAAAAATTCGCCAACTACGGTTTCAACAAATCGCACGCCGCCGCCTATGCGGTGGTCAGCTATCAGACCGCCTGGCTCAAGGCCAACCATCCGGTGGAGTTCATGGCGGGCGTCATGAACTGCGATATCCACCTGACTGACAAGCTGGCGGTCTATTTCGAGGAGGTCCGCAAGGGGTTGGGCCTGCCTTACGTTCCGCCCTGCGTGAACCGGTCTCAGGCCACGTTCGACGTGGTGAACGGAGAGTTGGTCTATGCGCTGGGCGCGCTCAAGAACGTGGGCGTCGAGGCGATGCGCCTGGTGGTCGAGGGGCGTGGCAGCAAACCCTTCGTCAATCTCTTCGACGTGGCCCGTCGGGTCGACCTGAAGAAGGTCGGCAAGCGCCCGCTCGAGATGATGGCGCGCGCCGGGGCCTTTGACCAGCTCGACCCCAACCGCCGCCGCGTCTTTGACAGTATCGAGTCGCTGATGGCCTATTCCGGCGCTATTTTCGAGCAGAAAAGCTCCAACCAGGTCTCGCTCTTTGGCGAGGCAGGTGACGACCTGCCCGAACCGCGTCTGGCGCAGGCCCCCGACTGGCTGCCCGCCGAGCGCCTTTCCGAAGAGTTCAAGGCCATCGGCTTCTACCTCTCGGGCCACCCGCTCGACGACTACATGCTCTCGCTGAAACGCAAGGGCGTGCTGACGCTGGACGAGGTCACCGAACAGGCCCGCTCGGGCCCGGTGCTGGCGAAGATGGCCGGCGTCGTCGCCGGGCGGCAGGAACGCAAATCCGCCCGTGGCAACCGCTTTGCCTTTGCCCAGATGTCCGACCCGACCGGCGCCTTCGAGGTCACGCTGTTCTCGGACGTGCTGGAGAAAAGCCGCGAGTTTCTCGAAACCGGGTCCCATGTGGTGCTGACCACCGAGGCGACGATGGAAGCCGACCAGCTGAAGTTGCTGGCCCGCTCGGTCGGCCCTGCCGATGCGGTGGTGGCCGAGGCCGGTGCCACCGGCCTGCGGGTGTTCATGGACAGCGCCGGCGCGGTCGAGACGGTGGCCCATATCCTGGCCGAGGCGGCGCAGGCTGCCCGCAATGCGGCGCGGGGGCCGGTGCAGCTCTGCCTGATGGATCCGGGCCTGCCGGGCGAGGTCGAGATGGATCTGGGGCAGGAGTTTCCCCTGAACCCGCAGATCAAGGGCGCGCTCAAGTCGCTCGACGGGGTGGTGGACGTCGAGGAGATGTGAGGCGTCTCAGGCCGTGACCCCGGCCAGTTCGGCCAGGCCGTCACGGTCCAGACGGTCGCGAAAGCCGATGCAGACAAGGCCCGTTTCATGCGGGCCTTGCGCGGCGGTGACCTCCCACCGGCGGCCCACGGTCTGGATCAGCCACAACGCCCCGTCGACATCGCGCAGATAGCCCTTGGCGCGGATCACCCCATGGGGTCCGGTGGCTAGGTCGCAGGCCAGGTCCTCGACTGGCTGGCCTCCTTCCGGGGTCAATACCACACTGTCGAACAGGCGGTCGGAATGGTCAGCGGGCTGGCCCGCGCCGGGGGCGGGCAGCACGCCCAGCAGCGCGCCGGGCGCCACCCGGCCGCGTTCGGCCGGGATGGCAATCGCGCCGGGGGCGGCCTCGGCCAGCCATTCCATCAACTGGGTTTGAGCCGCAGGCGCCATCAGGTCTGTCTTGTTCACCACCACGATCTCGGCATCCGAAAGCTGCCGGGTGATGGTGTCGCCGACATAATCGTCCTGAGCGCGCTGGCGCACGGTCTCGCCGTCAACCACCACCACGATCCCGTCGGATCGGATACCTTCGGCCAGCAGCATGGTCGCCACGATGGCACCGGGGATCGCCACGCCCGAGCTTTCCACCAGGATATGTTCGGGACGCGGCTCCATCGCCGCCAGATCGTTGAGCGCGCCGATCAGGTCGCTGCCGAAGGAACAGCAGATGCAGCCCCCCGCGATCGAGATCATGCCGTCCTCTTCGGCCTCGATCAGGTCGGCGTCGATGGGCAGGTCGCCGAATTCGTTGACCAGTACCGCCAGCCGCCGCCCCGCCGCATGGCGCAACAGGTGATTGACCAGCGTCGTCTTGCCGGCACCCAGATAGCCGCCGATGACGGTGACCGGAAGCGGCGCCATCAAAGCGCCGATGCCGGAAAGATGCGCCCGCCCTGCACCGTGCCCCAGACCCCGATATCCTTGAGCGCCATCGGGTCGGCCTGGGTCGGGTCGCTGTCGAGCACCGCGAAATCGGCCCGCTTGCCCACCTCGATCGAGCCGACCTCGCCATCCATATGCAGGGTATAGGCGGCGCCCAGGGTGATCGCGTAAAGCGCCTCGGAAACGCTGATCCGCTCCTCTTCGCCCTGCACCCGGCCCGAGGCGGTGATCCGGTTGACCGCCGCCCAGGCGGTAAAGAGCGGCCCCAGCGGAGTGACCGGCGCGTCCGAGTGAATGGCCATGGGCACGCCGGTATCCAGCGCGGTGCGGCAGGCATTCATCCGGCAGGCGCGTTCGGGTCCCACGGTCAGCCGGTAATGCTCGTCCCCCCAATAGAAATGGTGGTTGGCGAACAGGTTCACATTCATGCCCAGGCTGCGCATCTTGCGGAACTGCGCCGCGTCGGCCATCTGGCAATGCTGCAGAGTAAAGCGGTGGTCGGGGCTGGGATGCGCCTTGAGCGCGGGTTCCAGCATGTCCAGCGCCATCTGGGTGGCCTGATCGCCATTGGTGTGGGTATGCACCTGAAGCCCAGCGGCCAGTGCCCTGTGATAGAGGTCGGACATCTGCTCGGGTGCGGTGTA
The DNA here is from genome assembly GCF_059612905.1 of Ruegeria sp. YKSD163. NCBI lineage: Bacteria > Pseudomonadati > Pseudomonadota > Alphaproteobacteria > Rhodobacterales > Roseobacteraceae > Ruegeria > Ruegeria sp. YKSD163. The sequence continues at coordinate 178,443 of NZ_JBXWRM010000005.1, read as the reverse complement.
CCACAGTCCGTTGGGCGCGCCATTGTAATAGCCGGGCCAGCGCAGCCGCGCGGAAAACCCCTGGATCGAGCCATCGGCCACCGCCTTGATCCGCCCCAGCCGCAACCGCTCGGTCGAGCGCGGCTTGAGTGAAACGCAATAGTCGACGATCTCTTCGGCGCTCATGCCAAAGAACACGCGCAGCGGCACGATACAGGCGGGATAGTCGTCCTCTGCGGTGACCCGCAGCATCATGTCGACGCTGTCATCGGTCAGGCGGGCGGCCAGATCTGTGCAGGTGGTTACCCCCGCCCGCACGCAAAGCTTGCCATAGTCGCGCAGGCCCCGCTCGTCACAATCGGTCATCGCCCGGTCGAACCCCACATGCGGCCCCACCGGTGTCATCGCGTCGGGGCCGTAAAGCGGGCCAAGCGGCAGCCCGTCCTCGCCCAGCGGAATGCCGGGATGGTTCACCCCGGGTTTCATCAGCCCGGCCAGTTCCAGCGCGCGGGTGTTGACATTCATGATATGGCCCGAGGCATGCAGGATGCCGATCGGCCGGGTGGTCGAGACCTGATCCAGCTCTAGCCGGGTCACCCGGCGGTTCTCCATATAGATCGGGTCAAGCGCCCAGGCCGCCAGAGGCGTTTCGGGCCCGCTCATCTGTGCCTCTGCCTCGCGCAGCCGCGCCACCACCGCGTCGATGGATTTCAGACCGGGCCAGACGCGGCCCTCGGGGTCCATCCGGTCGAACCACCCTACATAGACGTTGCGCCAGAGTGTGCCCTCCATCGTGTGGGCATGCCCCTCGACAAAGCCGGGCATCAACACCTTGTCGGCAAAGCGGTCGTCAAGCCGGTAGTCGCCCCAACTGGCCAGCTCCTCGAGCGTTCCGATGCCCAGGATACGCCCGTCACGGACCGCCACGTGACTCACTTCGGGGCGAGAGGGCGCCATGGTGATGATTTTGCGGGCAGCATAGATGATCGTCTCGGCCATGAGGCTCTCCCTGTCTGACAGCCTGAGCTTAGGGCGCTTTCTTTCGTTGAAAAAATGGAATTAACTGGGGGCTAAGGTCGGATTTTTAGGGGAAGCCCATGCTGAACTTTACCCTGAAACAGTTACGCTATGTCGAGGCGGCGGACCGGTCGGGGTCTATTGCCAAGGCCGCCGAAGAGCTGAACATCTCGCAAAGCTCGATTACTGCCGCTATCGACGCGCTGGAAAGCGGGCTGGGTTTTGACCTGTTCGTGCGGACCCCGGCGCGCGGCATCCGCACCACCGCGTCAGGTCGGGACGCGCTGGGCCTGATTCGCCGGTTCATCCACCAGTCGCATCAGTTCGAAGAGGAACTGAGCTCGCTGGGCGGGCTGACGCGCGGCACCGTCCGCATCGCCTGTTATGCCACCGCCGCCCCCTCGTTCCTGCCGCCTGTCCTGCGCGCGATAACCGAGGGGTTTCCCGATCTCTCGATTCAACTGCTCGAAGGCAACATGGCCCGGATCATGGAATTCCTCGACGAGGGCGAGGCCGATGTTGCCTTTACCTATTCCGAGGTGGTGAGCGAGCGTTGCCGGTTCGAACCGCTGTTCGACGCGCCGCCCTATGCGATGGTCTCGGTCGACGATCCGCTGGCAGGCCAGTCCACCACGACTTTTGCGGAGCTGGCGACCCGGCCTATGGTGATGCTCGACCTGCCGCATACGCGCGACTATTTCGTTGGCATGTTCGAGGTGCTGGGCCTGTCGCCCAACATCGCCCATTCCACCCGTTCCTCGGAAATCGTGCGCGCGCTCGTGGCGGGCGGTTTCGGCTTTTCGCTGCTCAACATCCGGCCGGTCGACTATCGCGAAAGCGAGTCGCGCTATCGCATCGTGCCAATCAGCGACGTGCCTCACACGCCGGTTTTCGGCATCGCAACTTTGGCAGGGGCCCAGCAGACCCGCATGGTGCGGGCCTTTGTACAAAGCTGTATCGAGTTGAAGGACCGGGGCGTGTTCGAGGACCTCGTGGTGCGTTGCCACCGTTAAGATCAGCAGCCTATCCCCAATAAAATGTGGGAATGAGGTATAATTAATCCTGTTTTTTGGTCTGAATCGGTCGGCTACGCTCGATTCCATAACAAAAGACCCAACCAGGAGGACTACCCCGTGAAGCATCTGTTCAAGGGCCTGATTGCCGCGACCGCCGTCGCGTCTGTTCTGGTCGGAACCACCGCAACAGCCGAGGAGCCACGTCAGGGCGGCACGCTCAAGACCCAGCTTGGCAGCAACCTGCGCACCCTCAATTCGGCGGTGCAATCGGGGATCGTCACCGGTTTCCCCGGCGCCCAGCTCTTTGCCTCGCCGCTGCGCTATGACGACAGCTGGACGCCGCAGCCCTATCTGGCCGAAAGCTGGGAGGTTTCGGCCGACGGTCTCAAGGTCACGCTCAATCTGGTCAAGAACGCGGTGTTTCACGACGGCCATCCGATCACCTCGTCCGATATCGCCTTTTCGGTCAAGGTGATCCAGGAGGCACATCCGTTCAAATCCATGTTCGCGCCGGTCACCTCGGTCGACACGCCGGACGACCATACGGCGGTGCTGAACCTGTCCCATCCGCATCCGGGCCTGATGCTGGCCATGTCGGGTCAGCTGATGTCGATCATCCCCGAGCACATCTATGGCGACGGGCAGGACTTCAAGACCCATCCCCGCAATATCGAGAATGTGGTGGGGTCCGGCCCCTTCAAGTTGGCCGAATACAAGAACGGCGAACATGTGATCCTGGAGCGGTTCGACGACTTTTTCATCGAGGGGCGCCCGTATCTGGACAAGATCGTGATGCGGATCATCACCGACAGTTCCGCCCGCGCCATCGCCTATGAGAACGGCGAGCTGGATTTCGGTGCCTTTGAAAGCGAGCCGCTGATTATCAACCGGCTGAAGAAGGTCGATCACCTGACCGTCACGCCCACCGGCTATGGTGCCATCGGCGCGCTGGACTGGCTGGCGATCAACACCACCAAGGGGCCGTTGGCCGACAAGCGGGTGCGCCAGGCCATCGCTTATGCGATCGACAAGAACTTCATCCAGAACGCGCTGATGCAGGGCACGGTGCAGGATTCCAATACCGGTATCCACCCCGACAGCCCGTTCTACAACGCCGACGTCAACACCTATGCGCTGGATCTGGACAAGGCCAACGCCCTGCTGGACGAGGCGGGCTTCCCGATGAATGGGGACGAGCGGTTCGCGGTCACCATCGACTATGGCTGGCCCTCGGCCAAGCCGCATGTGGAATATGTGCGCGCCGCATTGAAAAAGGTGGGCATCAATGTCGAGGTGCGCGCCAGCGCCGATTTCCCGACCTGGGCCAAGCGCATGGGCACGATGGATTTCGACCTCAGCTGGGACGCCGTGTTCAACTGGGGTGACCCATCGATCGGGGTGCACCGCACCTATCTGTCCTCGAACATCGCCAAGGGCGTCTGGTCGAACACCCAGGGTTATTCCAACGCCCGTGTGGACGAGTTGCTGGACATGGCCGGCAAGGAAAACGACCCCGAGAAGCGCAAGGCGCTCTATGACGAGTTCCAGAGCATCGTGAATGACGAGGTGCCGATCTACTTCATCCAGACGCTGCCCTATCACACGGTCTATTCTAACAAGGTGATGAACGCGCCGGTGAACGGCATCTGGTCCACCTCGTCGCCGCTCGATCAGGTCTGGCTGAAAGAGTAACGCGACCGCGACACCGACCCCGGCGGCGCTGGTCCGCCGGGGCAATTCCGAACGGCGGGGTCTTCTGGTGAACTTTCTGCGCGTCACCCTGATACGTATTCTTTATGCCGCGCTCCTGCTGGTTGCGGTTCTGGTGCTGAACTTCTCGCTGATGCATGCGGCGCCAGGGGATGTGGCCGATACCATTGCCCAGGCGGCCGGGGGCATCGACGCCGAGGCGCTGGAGCAGATCCGGCGCGAATACGGGCTGGATCAGCCGTTCCTGGTGCAGCTTGGCCGCTATATCGGCAATGTGCTGCAATTCGATCTGGGCTATTCCTATTTCTACAGCGACAAGGTCACCAACCTGATCCTCAGCCGCCTGCCAGCGACGCTGCTTCTGGTGATCTCGGCACAGCTGCTGGCGCTTGTGGTGGGGGTGGTGCTGGGCGTGTTCTCGGCCCGCAAGCCAAACGGCATTCTCAGCCATTTTGTCACCTTTCTGGCGCTGTTTGGCTATTCGGCGCCGGTGTTCTGGACCGGGTTGCTGATGTTGGTGATGTTCTCGCTGATGGTGCCGCTGTTCCCGGTGGCGGGCATGCGCGATGTCACTGTCGAGGGTGGTTTCTTCGTTCAGGCGCTGGATATCGCCCATCACCTGGTCTTGCCGATGCTGACATTGGCCTCGATCTTTCTGGCACTCTATTCGCGCCTGTCACGTGCCGCGATGATGGAGGTATTGGGCTCGGACTATGTGCGCACCGCCAAGGCCAAGGGGCTGAGCCCGCGGCAGGTGGTCTATAAACACGCGCTGAAGAACGCGCTGTCGCCGGTGATCACGCTGGCGGGGCTACAACTTTCGGCCGTGGTGTCGGGGGCGGTGCTGGTGGAGACCGTGTTTTCCTGGCCGGGTCTGGGCACGCTGGCCTTTCAGTCGATCCTGGCCCGCGACACCCCACTGATCCTGGGCATCCTGTTCTTTTCGGCGCTGGTGGTGATCGTGGGTAACCTGCTGACCGATCTGGCCTTGCGTTTGGTCGATCCGCGCGTGGGGGGCAAGAGATGAGCGAACCCGTGACCCTGCCCGAAGAAGCGCCGGAACAGGCCCGCCATCCCTTTACCGAGGCCTGGGAAATGTTCCGCCGCAACCACGCCGCGCTTGTGGCGCTGGTGCTGCTGGTACTGATCTGCGTGCTGGCGGTGATCGGTCCGGCGCTATATGGCCGCGACCCCTATGACATGGTCTGGGCACCCTTCACCCGGCCCGGCGAGAACTGGGATTTCATCCTGGGCACCGATTATCTGGGCCGCGACCTGCTGGCGATGATCATCAGCGGCGCGCGGGTGTCGATCATCATCGGCCTGTCCGCCGCCTTTGTCTCGATCTTCATCGGTGTCACCGTAGGGGCGCTGGCCGGGTTCTATCGCGGCTGGGTCGAAGAGGCGCTGATGCGCTTTACCGAGTTCTTTCAGGTGCTGCCGACGCTGCTGTTCTCGATGGTGATCGTGGCGCTGTTCGGGGCCTCGCTGCCGATGATCACCTTTGCTATCGGCGTGGTCAGTTGGACCGCTGTGGCGCGCATCACCCGGGCCGAGTTCCTGCGCATCCGCGAGCTGGAATATGTTACCGCCAGCCGCGCCTCGGGCGCTCGGAACGCCAAGCTGATGTTCCGGGTGATCCTTCCCAACGCGCTGCCGCCGATCATCGTGCAATCGGCGCTGATGGTGGGCTCGGCCATCCTGTTCGAGGCGGGGTTGTCCTTCCTTGGCCTGACCGATCCCAACGTGGTCAGCTGGGGCCAGATCATCGGCTCTAACCGGACCTATTTCCTGGATGCCAGCTTTACCGTCACCATTCCGGGCGTGGCGATCTTTGTCACCGTTCTGTGCATCTCGCTGGTGGGCGATGGGCTCAACGATGCGCTCAACCCGAAACTGAGGGCGCGCTGATGACCGAAGCACTGCTCAAGGTCGAAAACCTGCGAATCGAGCTGACCACCCGCGCGGGCGTGGCGCCGGTGATTGACAACCTGTCCTTTGAACTGGGACATGGCGAAAACATAAGCTTTGTTGGCGAAAGCGGCTGCGGCAAGTCGATGACCGCGCTGGCGATCATGGGGCTCTTACCCGAGGGGGTGGGCCGCGTCGCATCGGGCCGCATCCTGTTCGAGGGCGAGGACCTGACCGCGGCCAGCGACAGTCGCTTGCGCGACATTCGCGGCAACGAGATCTCGATGATCTTTCAGGAGCCGATGACCTCGCTTAATCCGGTCTATACGGTGGGCGAGCAGATCGCCGAGGTGCTGCGCGCCCATCAGGGCCTGTCGGCCCGCGCCGCGCGCGACATGGCGGCCGACCTGCTGGACGCGGTGCGCATCCCCAATGCGCGGGCGCGGGCGGGGGATTACCCGTTCCAGATGTCAGGCGGGCAACGCCAGCGGGTGATGATCGCCATGGCGCTGGCCTGCCGTCCCAAGATCCTGATCGCGGACGAACCGACCACCGCGCTGGACGTGACCGTGCAGGCGCAGATCTTTGACCTGCTGCGCGATCTGCGGCGCGATACCGGTACCTCGATCATCCTGATCACCCATGACATGGGGGCAGTGGCGGAAATGGCCGAGCGTATGATCGTCATGTATGCCGGGCGCAATGCCGAGATCGGGCCGGTGGACCAGATCATCGACCATCCGCGCCACCCCTATACCAAGGGGCTGATTTCATGCGTGCCCCATATCATGGCGACCCTGACCGAGGACCGTCCCGACCTGACCGAGGTGCCCGGCATTGTGCCCGGTTTGCGCGAATTCGGACAGGATCGCTGCCTTTTTGCCTCGCGCTGCGCCTACCGGACCGAGCAATGCCTGCGCCAGCGCCCTCCGGCAATGGGGTTTGACAACGGACAGCTGGCCGATTGCTGGCATGCGGAGACGCTGTAAATGACCGACCGGCCCCTTCTCGACGTCGAAAACCTGACCGTGCGCTTTGCGGTGCGCCGTGGCGGCGTCTTTGGCCGCAAGCAGTTCCTCGATGCGGTTGACGGTGTCAGCTTTGCGCTTGCGCGGGGCGAGACGCTGGCCATCGTGGGCGAAAGCGGCTCGGGCAAGACAACCACCGCGCTGGCGGTGGCGCGGCTGGTGGCGGCGCATTCCGGCCGGGTCGAGCTGGACGGGGCCGATATCCTGGGGCTTGAGGGCGAGGCCCTGCGCAAGGTCCGGCGCAAGGTTCAGTTCATCTTTCAGGATCCCTATTCCAGCCTCAACCCGCGCCAGCGGGCCGAGGATGTGGTGCGCGAACCACTGCAAAGCCTCACCGACTTGCCGCGCGTAGACCAGCAAAAGGTGATCGACGAACTGTTCGTTCAGGTCGGTCTGCGGCCCGAGCAGAAGCGGCTTTTCCCCCATCAATTCTCGGGCGGGCAGCGACAACGCATCGGCATCGCACGAGCGCTGGCCACCCGGCCCGAACTGATCATCTGCGACGAGCCGGTCTCGGCGCTGGACGTGGCGGTTCAGGCGCAGATCCTCAATCTGCTCCGGCGGCTACAAAAGGAATTCGGGCTGACCTATCTCTTTATCAGCCACGATCTGGGCGTGGTCCAGCACATGTGCGATTCCATCGCGGTGATGTATATGGGCCGGATCGTCGAACATGGCCCCCGGCTGAGCCTGTTCAACAACCCGCTGCATCCCTATACGGCGGCGTTGCTCTCTGCGGTGCCCTCGGTCGACAAGGCGCGGCGGGCGGCGACGCGGCGCATCCTCATTCCGGGCGACCCGCCCGACCCTGTGAACCTGCCGCCCGGGTGCCGGTTCGCCAATCGCTGCCCGGTGGCGCAACCGCAATGTCGCGAGGCCGAGCCAGTGTTGCGCACGGTTGCCGGCGGTCAGCGCGTTGCCTGCCATCTTGTAGGTGACGACGGGACCGCGCCGCTCTGAACCGGTCAAAGCGGCTCAACGAACCATGAGCCGACCGAACTGTGCGAAGGGATGCACCTTCATTCCGCCCGAAATACTTCGGGGGAGGTGACAAAATTCTACGAATTTTGCACCGGGGGCAGCGCCCCCTTTCTCCTATCCTGCCAACCGGTCCAGCAGCTGTTCCAGAACCTGCTTGTCCCCGCTTTCGACCGGAGCGGTGCGGCTGCGCCAGAGCGTCGCCTGGCTGCGCAGGATCAGCCCGTCGCTGAGAATCTTCAGGTGGTTGGCGCGCAGGGTCTCCCCCGTTGAGGTGATGTCGGCGATCGCCTCGGCGGTCTCGTTCTTGACCGTACCTTCGGTCGCGCCCTGGCTGTCGACCAAGGTGTAGTCGGCCACGCCCGCAGCGGTCAGGAATTCGCGTACCAGCCGGTGATACTTGGTGGCGATCCGCAGGCGATGCCCGTGCCGCGCCCGGAACCCCGCCGCCGCGGCGTCGAGATCATCGAGCGTATCCACATCCGCCCAGCAGGCGGGCACCGCGATGATCAGGTCGGCCTGGCCAAAGCCAAGCTGGGCCACCTCTTCCAATTGCTGATCCCAGAGCGGCAGCTTCTCATGCACCAGATCGGTGCCGGTAACGCCCAGATGAATGCGCCCCGCCGCCAGCTCGCGCGGGATTTCCCCCGCCGAGAGCAGCACCAGCGACACGCCCTCGATCCCATCGACGCGGCCCGCATATTCGCGGTCCGATCCGGTGCGGCTGAGCGTGATGCCGCGCTTGTCGAACCAGGCAAAGGTCTTTTCCATCAGCCGCCCCTTGGACGGCACCCCAAGCTTCAGGCTCATGTCCGGGCCTCCGCAAGCAGCAGCATCAGACCCGGGCGCAGCACGCCGCCGACCGCCGGAATTTCGGCCCCGTTGCCCAGCCGCCGGGTCAGCGCGTCATAGCGCCCGCCGGTGGCGATGGGCGGCAGGTCGGGCCGCCGCTCGGCATAGAAACCAAAGACGAAACCGTCATAATATTCCATCGATGTGCGCCCATAGGAGGCTTCGAAATCCAGCCGGTCTACGTCGACCCCGCGCGCCCGCAGGGCGGCGATGCGCGCCTCCAGCCGGTCGAGCGCCGGATTGATCTGCGGCAGGTCCACCGCGATGTCGCGCAGATGTTCCAGCGCAAAGGGCATGGTCTCGCGCACCGACAGCAGCGCGTCGAGCCCGGCGATTTCATTGTCGGAAATGGGTTCGGCGGCGGCATCTGCGCGCAGGACCGCGATGCGCGCCTCGACATCGGCGCGGTCGCGTTTGCCGATCTCGGGGGCGCCCCCGGCCAGCGGGTCAGCGGCGGCCAGCAGTGCCGCGCGCGCGGGTGGAACCGGTGTCCGGCCCGCATACCGGTCAAGCAGCGCCCGGAACCGGCGCGGGCGCCAGATATGGCGCATCAGAGCCGCCTTGCGCGGTTCGGTGGTTCTCAGCCCGGCCACGGCGGCCATCAGGATACCGATATCGCCGGTGGCCGCGCGCAACGCCAGACCGTCGAGTGCCTGGGCGATCAGGGCGAATACCTCGGCATCGGCGGCGGCCGGGTTGGTCCGGTCGAACACCTCGTACCCCACCTGGATATATTCATTGGCGCGGTCGGGGTCGTGTTCCTGCCGCCGGAAAACCTCGCCCGCATAGGTATAGCGGGCGGGTTCGGCGCCGTGTTCCATGTGTTTCTGCACCACCGGCACGGTGAAGTCGGGGCGCAGCATCTGCTCGCCCCTCAGCGCGTCCGAGGTGATATAGGCCCGCGCACGGATATCCTCGCCATAAAGGTCAAGCAGGGTTTCGGCCGGTTGCAGGATCGGCGTTTCCACCGTCTGCGCGCCTGCCGCCTCGAACCGCGCACGCAGCTGCGCGGCCTGCTCCAGAATACGGGCGCGGGTGATCATTCCGCCTGCCCCGCCAGAATCTCGCGCACCTTGGCCACCAGATCGGATCGGGCGACCTCGTATTGGCTGGGGCGCTCCTTCCACTCTTCCAGCGTCGCATTGGCGGCGATCTGCGCGCCCAGGATCAGGTCCTTGATCTGTACCACGCCATTGGCTTTCTCGTCGCCGCCTTCGATCACCGCAACCGGAGAGTTGCGCTTGTCGGCATATTTGAGCTGGTTGCCGAAGTTCTTTGGGTTGCCAAGGTAAACTTCGGCCCGGATCCCGGCATTGCGCAGCTCGGCCACCATCGCCTGATAGTCGGCCATGCGGTCACGATCCATCACCGTCACCACGACGGGGCCATGTTCCACGGCCTGAATGCGGCCCTTCTCGCGCAGGGCCGCCAGCAGGCGGTCCACACCGATGGAGATACCGGTTGCCGGGACTTCCTGTCCCGTGAATCGCTTGACCAGATCGTCATAGCGTCCGCCGCCAGAGACCGAGCCGAACTGCCGCTTGCGGCCTTTTTCGTCAAAGATTTCAAAGGTTAGCTCGGCCTCGTAAACCGGCCCGGTGTAATATCCAAGACCGCGCACGACCGAGGGGTCGATGACGATCCGGTCGGGGCCGTAGCCACCTGCGGCCAGCAATTCGCCGATCTGTTCCAACTCGTCGATCCCCTGTACCCCGATCTGGGAGGCGCCCACCGCCGTGCGCAGGTTGGCCACGGTGGCGGTTGCATCCGCGCCCTTGGAGGTCAGGAAGGCCAGCACCGGCCCGGCCTGATCGTCGCTCAGGCCCACACCGTCGATGAACGCGCCCGAGGCGTCGAGCCGTCCTTTGCCCAACAACTCGCGCACGCCGTCGGCGCCGACCTTGTCGAACTTGTCGATGGTGCGCAGCACGGCGTCGCGCTGGCCCTCGTCGGCCAGGCCCATGGTTTCGAGCACACCATTCAGAACTTTACGATTGTTTACCCGAACCACGTAGTCACCACGGGGAATGCCGACGGTTTCCAGCGTGTCGCTGAGCATGGCGCAGATCTCGGCATCGGCGGCCATGGACGCGCTGCCCACCGTATCCGCATCGCATTGATAAAACTGACGATATCGGCCCGGGCCGGGTTTCTCGTTGCGCCAGACCGGCCCCATCGCGTAGCGGCGGTAAGGCGTCGGCAGGTCGTTGCGGTGCTGGGCATAGACGCGCGCAAGCGGCGCGGTCAGGTCATAGCGAAGCGCCATCCAGTCGCCCGCGCCGTCGTCCTCGGATTCCTGCCAGGCAAACACGCCCTCGTTGGGGCGGTCGACATCGGGCAGGAACTTGCCCAGCGCCTCGACCGTCTCGACCGCGCTCGATTCCAGCGCCTCGAAGCCGTAGCGATGATAGACCCCCGCGATGGTGCGCAGCATTTCGGTGCGCTGGGTCACCTCGGCGCCGAAATAATCGCGAAAGCCCTTGGGCGTCTCGGCCTTGGGGCGGGGCGTTTTCTTGGGCTTGGCCATGACGGGCGTCCTCGCACGGTCGTTGTTCCGCGCGCGGTCTAGCCCATGGCCCGGCCCGGGGCAAGGCGCAGCACCGCCGCAGAGCGGGTTCAGATATCGGCGAAATCGCCACCGCGCCCCTTGCCAGCGGCAAAGCGGGCGGCCCCGGCGCGGCCTTCGGCGGCAAAGGTGGCGGTCGAGCGCCATTCGCGGCGCAGCGCTGCGGCCAGTTCCGCGGGTTCCATCCGCGCGGAGAGGTGATCGGCCAGCATGCAGGCCTGCGGAAACCGGGTCAGTGCGCGGGCCAGTTCCCGCGCCATGGCCAGCGCCTCCCCCTCGGGGCAGACGCGGTTGGCAAAGCCCATGGCCATTGCCTCGTCGGCCTCGACCGCGCGGCCGGTCAGGATCAGGTCGCTCGCCCGCCCCTGGCCGAGGATACGCGGCAGGCGCACGGTGCCGCCGTCGATCAGCGGCACGCCCCAGCGGCGGCAGAACACGCCCGCTACCGCGCCCTGGGCCATGACCCGCAGATCGCACCAGGCGGCCAGTTCCATGCCGCCCGCCACCGCCGGCCCCTCGATTGCGGCAATCACCGGTTTCGACAGCATCAGCCGCGAGGGGCCCATCGGGCCGGGGCGCGGATCGCCCACGGGGTCGTTCCAATCCGGGGGCAGGTCAAGCGCGCCAATCCAGGCATCCGCCGCGCCGGAACCGGCCGATTTCAGGTCGAAGCCTGCGCAAAAGGCACCGCCCGCCCCGGTCAGGATGGCGACCCGTTGGTCGGGATCGGCCTCGAAACCCAGAAACGCCTGATACAGCGCGCGTGCCGTGTCGGGATCGACCGCGTTGCGCGCCTCTGGCCGGTTGATGGTGATGGTGGTGACGCCCAGGGCGCTGTCGATGATCACGCTCATGTCTGTCCTCCCTGCCGCAACTGTCGGACCGTGGCGGCGGGGCTGGCAAGCGTGACGTTGCGCCTGTATGGGAAGGGGACACGCCACTGTGAAAGGACAGCGCCATGACGCATCTCGAAGAACGGATCGCGCATCTGACCCGTACGGTGGATGAATTGAGCGATGTGGTCGCCCGCCAGCAGGACGAGATCGACCGGCTGACCCGGCGGGTCGCGATGCTGTGGCAGCGGGAGGCCGACCGCGCGCAAGAGGGCAGCGGCGGCGTGATCCTCGGCGACGAGCGCCCGCCGCATTACTGAGCCCGGAAACCTCCCCTAGTGAAAGTCCCGGCTGGGGAACAGGCGCTTGGCCTGTTCCCTGGGATGCATGGCGCGGGGTTGCGGGCGCGGGCGAGGGGCGCTGTCGGTCTGCGGTGTGGTCTGGCCAACTGCACTGTCCAGCGGATGGCCCAAATCGGCGAGGCGGGGAGAGAGATCCTCGATCCGTTGGGCGATGACATGTACCACGATCCCCTCGCGTTGCAGGGTGCCCGTCACCCGCAACAGCCGCCCGCCCATCACGATGCGGCGGAACTGTTCATAGATCTTGGGCCAGACCACAACATTGCTGACCCCGGTTTCATCCTCGAGCGTCAGAAAGATCACCCCCGAGGCGGTGCCGGGGCGTTGGCGGGTGATGACAAGGCCGCAGACGCTGACCCGGTGGGCCGGCACGCTGGCCAGCTTGTCATGCGGGGTCAGGCCGGGGATCGCGGGGCGCAGCAGCTCCATAGGGTGGGCGCGCAGGGTCAGGCGCATCGACACGTAATCCTCGACCACCTCCTCGCCCAGATGCATGGCGGGCAGGGTCACTTGCGGTTCGTGGATAATCTCGCCGTCGAGCGGATCGTTGAACAGGGGCAGCGGCGCCTGACCCCGGATCGCCCGCACCTGCCAGAGCGCGTCGCGCCGCCCGATCCCCATATCGGCAAAGGCATCCGCCTCGGCCAGCCGTTCCAGCACCGCCGGCGTCACCCCGGCGCGCAGCCACAGCGCCTGGGGATCGGGATAGCCATTGCCACGGGCCGCCACGATCCAGCCCGCATCCTCTTCACGGAATCCCTTGATCTGGCGAAAGCCCAGCCGCAGGGCCAGCGCCCCGTCGGCGCGCCGTTCCAGCCGGTTGTCCCAGTCGCTGGCATTGACGCAGATCGGGCGCACTTCGACCTGGTGGTCGCGGGCATCGCGCACGATCTGGGCCGGGGCGTAGAATCCCATCGGCTGCGCATTCAGCAGCGCGCAGGCAAAGATCGCGGGGTGGTGGCATTTCAGCCAGGCCGAGACATAGGCCAGCATCGCAAAGGCCGCCGCGTGGCTTTCAGGAAAGCCGTAATCGGCAAAACCCTCGATCTGGCCGAAACAGCGTTCGGCCACCTCCTGACTATAACCCTTGCGCCGCATACCGGTGATGAATTTGTCCCGATGCGCGCCGATCGTCCCCATGCGGCGGAACGAGGCAAGCGAGCGGCGCAGATGGTCGGCCTCTTCCGCTGAATAGCCCGCGCCCACCACAGCGATTTGCAGCGCCTGTTCCTGAAACAGCGGCACGCCAAGGGTGCGTGCGGTCACCGCCGCCAGTTCCGGGCCAAAGGGGTCGGCCTTTTCCAGCCCCTGGCGGCGCCGGATATAGGGTTGCACCATGCCCCCCTGGATCGGGCCGGGGCGGACGATGGCGACCTCGATCACCAGATCGTAAAAGGTGCGTGGCCGCATCCGGGGCAGGAAATTCATCTGCGCGCGGCTTTCCACCTGAAACACGCCCACCGCATCGGCGGCGCAGAGCATGTCATAGGTGGCGGTGTCCTCTTGCGGCACGGTGTCGATGCTCAGATGCCGCTGGTTGTGCTCTCGCATCAGGTCAAAGGCCTTGCGGATACAGGTCAGCATGCCCAGGCCCAGCACATCGACCTTGAGGATGCCCAGCGTGTCGATATCGTCCTTGTCCCATTCGATGAGGGTGCGGTCCTCCATCGCGGCATTCTCGATCGGGGCCAGTTCGTCGAGACGCCCGCGGGTGATGACAAAGCCGCCCACATGCTGCGACAGATGGCGGGGAAAGCCGATGATCTCGCCGATCAGGCGGATGGTCAGGGCCAGCCGCCGGTCGTCGGGGTCAAGGCCCAGCTCGCGTATCCGCGCAGGATCGGCGCCGCCGTTAGACTGGCCCCAGATCTGGCCCGAGAGGCTGGCGGTCACGTCCTGGCTGAGCCCCATCACCTTGCCCACCTCGCGAATGGCGGCGCGCGAGCGGAAATGGATCACCGTGGCACACAGGCCGGCGCGGTGGCGGCCGTATCTCTGGTAAATCCACTGGATCACCTCTTCGCGCCGCTCATGTTCGAAATCGACGTCGATATCCGGCGGCTCGCCCCGGTATTTCGAGATGAAGCGCTCGAAGACCATGGCGATCTGGTCGGGCGAGACATCGGTGATGCCCAGCAGATAGCACAGGATCGAGTTGGCCGCCGAGCCGCGCCCCTGGCACAGGATGCCCTGCGAGCGGGCGAACTGGACAATGTCGTGCACCGTCAGGAAATAGGCGGGAAAGCCCAGTTCGGCGACCAGCTTGAGCTCCTTGGCCACCAGCTCATGCACGCGCTGTGGCGCGCCGCCGGGATAGCGGCGCACGATCCCCTCGGCGGTCAGCCGCTCCAGCCGGGCCTGCGGGGTTTCGCCCTCGGCAACCTCGTCGGGATATTCATAGCTCAGCTCGCTCAGGCAGAAACTGCACCGGGCGGCGATGTCCAGCGTTCGGCGCAGGGCGGCGGGGTGGTCGCGGAACAGCCGGGCCATGTCGGCATGGCCCTTGATGCGGCGTTCGGCATTGGGCAGGGCGCGGGTGCCGATCCGGTCGATGGTGATATGCTCGCGCATGCAGGTCAGCACATCGGCCAGCTGGCGGCGACTGGCGCGATGCATCAGCACATCGCCCACCGCCACCATCGGGGCCGAGCTGCGCAGGGCCAGCCGGGCGCAGGCGTCCAGCCAGGCCTGATCCGACCCGTCATAGCGTGGTGCCGCGCCCAGAAACACATGGCCGGGAAAGCGGCGCTGTACCTGCTGAAGATGGGGCAGAGCGCCGTCGAGCCGCCCCTGCGGCAGTGCGATCAGGATCATGCCGGTGCAGCCCGTCAGCAGGTCGGCCAGATCGAGATGGCAATCGCCCTTTTCCGCCCGCCGTTTGCCCAGCGTCAGCAGCCGGGTCAGCCGCTGATATGCGGCGCGGTCGCGGGGCAGGGCGATCCAGTGCAGCGGGCTGTCGCGCAGCACCAGGCGGCAGCCGGTGATCAGCCGGGGCAGGTGCGGCCCCTCGGGGCGGGCGATCGGCTGCGGATGCCCGACCTCCTGGCGCGAGCAGGAATCGATCCGGTGCTGCGAGCGGATGCGGATCGCCTCGTCCGCCTCGCGCCGCAACTCCTTTAGCGCGGCATAGGCCCGCACCACCCCGGCCAGCGAGTTGCGGTCGGTGATGGCGATGGCATGCAGGCCCAGCTCGGCGGCGCGGGTCACCATCTCCTCGGGATGCGAGGCGCCGGTGAGAAAGGTGAAATTGGTGGTGACGCAAAGCTCGGCATAGGTCATGCGAATTCCCCCTGTACGAACCAGCCCGGGTTCTGCGGTGTATGGAACAGCCACAGCCGCCGCCCCTGCCGGGTCTCGACATGCCAGTAATCGCGGACCCCGCCGCGCCAGTTCTCGTCGGGCAGCCACCATTCGGGGGCGATCCGCTCCGGTCCGGTGGCGCGCGCCGTGCTCAGCGACATGCGCCGCCAGCGGAACCTTTCGGGCGGGCGCGGGCCGGTGGCGGCGAGGGGTTCGGGCGGGAACAGCAGGATCGGGCGTGGGCGGGGCGATGCCCAGCTCCCCTCCGGTTCCGACCAGGCCGCGGCGGCGATGGTAAAGCCGCGTTCGGGGATATGGCTGTCGACCGGCAGAAACCGCTGGATATTCTCCAGCCCGATCCGGGTGCCGATCCGGCTGATCAGGTCGTCCAGACGGTCGGCCCGACCCGAGGAGACATGGCTGAGCTGGCGCACCGGCTGCGGCTCGACCCGGGTTGCCTCCAGCCGTATCTGGTCGATGCCATAGCCGGCGTCGACCTCGCGTACGCCGCGTTCGAACAGCGGCAGGATACGGGTGGCATCGCGCAGTGGGCGGGCCAGGCGCAACTCGACCGTCTGCGCCTCCTGATCGACCCGGCGCAGGGTCAGGCACAGGCTGCGCGCGCCCGCCTCCTGCGCCTTGAGCCTGGCGCAAAGCTGGTCGAGCAGGCGTCCGGTGCCCGCCATCACGTCATCGAACAGGCCGATCGGGTCGGGCAGGGTCAGGCGAACCCCGTAATGGGGCGGTTCGGCCAGGGGCGAGATCTGTTCGGGCTGGCGCCCCATCGCCTGATCCAGCCGCAGCAGCGGTTCGGGACCGAAACGGCGGGTCAGCGGCGCGCGGGCGGTGCGCTCGAGCTCGCCGATCTTGCGCAGGCCCAGGCGGGTCAGGCCGGTGACGGTGTCCTCACCCAGGCGCAGGGCGGCGACGGGCAGATGGTCCAGCGCCGCCAGTGGTTGGCCGGGGTCGGCGCAGCCCTCGCCGTGATGGGCCAGCGCCCAGGCCGCGCCGCGCGTGTCGGCCAGCCCGATTCGGGCAGCCAGCCCCGCGCGCGTGAGGCGTTGGCGCATGTCGGAAAGCAGCATTGCCTCGCCGCCGAACAGATGCGCCGCCCCGGTGATGTCCAGCACCAGACCGTCGCGCCCCTCAAGCCCGACCCAGGGGCAATAGCGCGTGGCCCAGCGGCGCAGCATCCGCAGGAAGCGCGCATCGCCCACCGGATCCGCGGGCCGGGTTTGCAGATCGGGGCAAAAGGCGCGGGCATCCGCATAGGCCATGCCGCGATGCAGCCCGGCCCGCTCCGCCCCGGTATCAAGGCAATAGAGCCGGTCCGCATTGGCCTGTTTCAATGTCAGGGCAAAGGGGCCATCAACCGGGCGCGCCCGCAGGGCCCGGTCGCTGGCCAACCGGGGAAACCAGATCGAGACGACGCGACGCCCTATTCCATCGAACATGCCAGGCCCCCAATGTTCCTGATTTGTTCTTAATAATTTCCCACCGCATCAGAGTCGAGTCCGATGGGTCGAAAACCGGGGCGCAATGCCAGCGGGTTTCGGCCGCGTTGCTGCCCATGCCCTCGGGGATCAGGCACAATCCGGTTGTCTTGCCATCCTTGGCCGCCAGTTGCAGGCGCCTCCCGGCGGTCAGGCTCAGTGGCGCCGTCAGCTCGATCACCACAAGGGGCAGGGCGCCGTCGCGCAGGCTTTCCTCGGCCACGGCCAGGGTGTCGGTCTGGTCCCTGGTCTGCGCCAGCAGCAGCCGCGCGGGATCGAAATAATCGGCCAGCCCCAGGGGGTTGATCAGCTCGGGCCGCCAGCTTTCGCGCAGCCACAGAAGGCCGCTCACCTGCGCGGCGGTGACGGCGGCCATGGCCACGGCCAGAGGGCCGCAGGCTTCGTGCACCCGACCGGGGCGCAGGGGAAAGGAGGCGTTCAGGGACGGCATGGATCAAAAATAACCACAGGCGGGGCCGGGTTCAAATAGTCTCGGTCCGGCGCCGGGGCCGAAAATGGCGAAACCGGCGCGCGGAACGCGCCGGTTTCACGGGCAGACGACCCAAAAGGAGAGGTGCCGGTCGCGGCCCCCGGTCCTAGCCGAAGACGCGGGTCAGCGCCTGATCGACCGCATCGGTGATGGCGTCGATATCCTCGGCGGTGGCGATCAGCGCCGGCGAGAAGCACAGCGTGTTGTTGCGACCCGGGATCGAGCGGTTGGTCACCCCGATGATGACGCCCTGCGCCATGCAGTCGGCAACCACGGCCTGTGCCTGTTTCTCGGTCACGGGTTCCTTGGTCTCGCGATTGGCTACCAGTTCGGCGCCCAGGAACAGGCCCTTGCCGCGCACATCGCCGATCACGGCGTGCTTTTCCATCAGCGCGTGCAGGTTGCCCAGCATCCGCTCGCCCATGGCGGTGCAGTTGCCCAGCAGGTCCTCGTCCTCGATGATGCGCATGTTTTCCAGCGCTGCGGCTGGGCCGGCGGTGCAGCCGCCAAAGGTCGAGATATCGCGGAAGTAGTTCAGCGGATCGTCGCTGTTGTCCTTGAACATCTCGAACACTTCCTCGGTGGTCACCATGCAGGCGATGGCCGCATAGCCCGAGGCAACGCCCTTGGCCATGGTCACGAAGTCGGGCTTGATGCCGTATTGCTGATAGCCAAACCAGGTGCCGGTGCGGCCGATGCCACAGACGACCTCGTCGATATGCAAGAGCACGTCGTATTGCTTGCAGATTTCCTGAACCCGCTCCCAGTATCCTTCGGGCGGGGTGATGACGCCGCCACCGGCGGTCACGGGCTCAAGGCACAGCGCACCGACGGTCTCGGGGCCCTCGCGCAGGATCACCTCTTCGATCAGGTCGGCGGCGGCGCGGCCGAACTCGGCGCCCGACAGATGACCCAGCCCCAGCTCTTCCTTGCGGTATTCCATGCAATGGGGAACCTTGACGAAATCCGGTGCAAAGGGGCCGTATTGTGCGTTGCGCTCGTCCTGGCCACCTGCCGACATCGCCGCCAGCGTCGAGCCGTGATAGTCGCGGTCGCGATAGAGGATCTTGGTCTTCTTGCCGCCGTATTTCTTGTGCGCGATCTGGCGCACCATCTTGAACGCCTTCTCGTTCGCCTCGGATCCCGAGTTGGTGTAATAGACCCGGCTCATCCCCGGCATCTTGGAAATCAGCTTCTCGGCATAAAGCGCACCGGGGATCGACCCGGCGGAATTGGCGAAATAGCACAGTTTCATCAACTGGTCATAAACCGCCTTACAGATGGACTCACGTCCATAGCCGACGTTGACGGTCCAGACCCCGCCCGAGACGGCGTCGAGATGCTCTTTGCCCTTCTGGTCCCAGACCCGCATGCCCTTGCCTTCGACGATGATGCGGGGATCATTGGTCTCAAAGGGTTTGTGCTGGATCAGATGGTGCCAGATATGGGCGCGGTCGGCTTCGACCACCCGACTCAGATCGTTTTCGTTGAACGTGCCGTCCATGATGTGGCCTTTCCTGATGACTGTTTGATCGACTCCGATGTCCCAGAAAAACCGAGACGCGTGATAGAGTCCAGAGACGTCAAATCCTGGGCATTCGATAGGGCCAGAAATATACCTCACATATATCCAAATATGTTGCCGTTACGGCAGGGCGACGCGTGAGGTGCCTGATTAGCGGTCTGAAATACATAAGTATTTCCAGATTTGGTGTTTTGAAATCCGCAAGTTGGTCTGTCCAAGACTTGGCCCAATGGCAGAAAAATTCGTTGATCGAAAGGGGGATTTCCTTTCGGAGTAGGGAGGGGCGCTCGGACGAGGGCCCGCGAAACAGCAGAAACGGCTGAACCGTTCGCGAAATTCCTCCGCCATTCCGGCGGAACACAGGGAGAATTGGATGATGACTGCAAAAACGAAGCTTTTGGGTGCTGTAGCCGGTCTGGCGCTGGCGGTTGGCGCCATGCCTGCGGCGTTGGCTGCCGAGGGCGAGATCACCGTGGCCTACTTCCTCGAATGGCCGATGCCGTTCGAATACGCCAAGCAGAAGGGAACCTATGACGAGGCGCTGGGCGTCAAGGTCAACTGGGTCAGCTTCGAAAGCGGCGTGAAGATGTCGGCGGCGATGGCGTCGGGCGATGTGCACCTGTCGGTCAGCCAGGGCGTTCCGCCCTTCGTGGTTGCCACCTCGGCCGGGCAGGACCTGCAAATCCTCGACGTCGCTGTGTCCTATGCCGACAACGACAACTGCGTCGTGCGCTCGGAGCTGGAGATCGACAAGGACAATGCGGGCGAACTGGCGGGCAAGAAGGTGGCCGTGCCGCTGGGCACCGCCGCGCACTATGGCTTCCTCAAGCAGATGAACCATTTCGGCGTCGATGTCGCCAGCATGGACGTTGTCGACATGGACCCGCCCGATGGCGCCGCGGCGATTGCCCAGGGCGCGGTTGACATGTTCTGCGGTTGGGGCGGCTCGCTGCGCCGTGCGCTTGAGCATGGCAATGTGCTGCTGACCGGTGACGAAAAGACCGAACTGGGTATCCTGGTGTTCGACGTGACCTCGGGTCCGGCGGGCTGGGTCGCTGAAAACAGCGAACTGGTCGCCAAGTTCCTCAAGGTGACGGCGGATGCAAACGCCATGTGGGCGGACGAGGCCAACCATGCCGAGATGCTGCCGCTGATCGCCAAGGATGCGGGTATGGATGAAGAGGCGACCGCCGCGACCATCGCCACCTTCAAGTTCCCGACCATCGAGGAACAGATGAGCGGTGCCTGGCTGGGCGGCAATGCGCAGACCTTCATGAAGGGTGTGGCGGATGTGTTCGTCGAAGCAGGCAGCATCGACAGCGCGCTGGACACCTACGAGAACGCCGTGAACACCGGGCCGCTGGCCGCGGCAGGCGGCATGTAAGCCGACCGGATGACGGGCGGCGGGCTGTCCCGCCGCCTGCATTTTGCATTTCGTCCGGAAACGGCGACAATTACCCCTGTAAATATCTCCAACAGGAAAGGCGGGCCATGTCGGGACTGTCTATCGAAAACATATCCATGCGCTTTGACCTGCCGAACGGCAGTTCGGTGCAGGCGCTGAAAAACGTGACGCTGCAAATCAAGGAAGGCGAATTGATGAGCGTGCTCGGCCCCTCGGGCTGTGGCAAGACAACACTGTTGAACATCGTCGCCGGGTTTCTGGCGCCGACCGAGGGCCACATCGCCATGAACGGGCACAAGGTCCACGGCCCCGACGCGGAACGTGGCATGGTGTTCCAGCAAGGCGCTTTGTTCGAATGGATGAACGTGCGTGACAATGTCAGTTTCGGCCCGCGCATGAAGGGGCAGCGCGCGGCGGAGTATGGCAGCCATGTCGACCATCTTCTCGATGTGACCGGCCTTGGCGATTTCAAGGACAAGGCGATTTATGAGCTGAGCGGCGGCATGCAGCAGCGGGTCGCGCTGGCACGCTGTCTGGCCAACGATCCCGACGTGATCCTTATGGACGAGCCACTGGGCGCACTGGACGCGCTGACCCGCGAAAAGATGCAAGGCCTGGTTCTGAAGCTCTGGAAAGAGACTGGCAAGACCATCATCCTGATCACCCACTCGGTCGAAGAGGCCCTGCTGCTGGGTGAACGGCTGCTGGTCATGGCCCCGCGCCCTGGACGTATCCACAAGGAATACCGTCTGCCCTATGCCGATATGGGGGTGAACGCAGACCTGCGCGAGGTCAAGAAATCCGAAGGCTATTCCCGGACTCGCGAGGAAATCCTCTCGATGATTTGGGATATGGAGGAAGAAATCATGGGACGCACGGAGGCAGCACAATGATCGGCCTGATTATCCTTGCGGTCTATGTCGCGATCTTTGTCGGGTCGTTCCTCACCGTGCGCTTTTTCGTGCGCAAGACCACCAATGATTTCACCTCACTCAAGACCGTCACATTCGGTGACGAGAGCGCGGTCACCTCGAACCGGATCGCTTCGGTGGTGTCGGTTCTCACCATCTTCCTGATCTGGGGATCGTTCACCGGATCGAAATACGTGCCGTCGTTCTTGCACGCACCGGCACCTTTTGTCGGCGATACCTCGTTTGTCTACACGCTCGAGGATGCCAATGGGGCCCGCGACGACGCCACAGTCCATGTCAAGGTCTACCCCTTTGGTGAAAAGACCGAGAATTTCGACGTGGACCCAGGGCCCGGCTTTGCCAAGGATGATGCGGTGTCGATGACCGCATCGCGCTCGACCACCATCATCTTTGACAAGAATGACGAGGCCAAGCGCAAGGAAGGCGCCAAGATCGTAGCTATCGACGGCACCGCCATATCCGAGGGGCAGTCGATCAAGACTGGCTCCGGTCAGTTTTCGCTGACCGACAAGGGGGCGATCAGCTTCCGGCCACCCTCGGGCCTCCAGATGGAGCCGATCTGGTTGCCACCGCCCGAAGCCGTGGTGAGCCGTTTGGGCGAGATCGCCAAATCCGGCTATCGCGACAGCACCTTGTGGGAGCATCTGGGCTTTTCCCTGTTCCGCGTGATTGCCGGCTTCTTCTTCGGCGCGCTGGTGGGTATTCCGCTGGGCTATGCCATGGGGTTGAGCGACTGGTTCCGCGGCTGGTTCGACCCGATCGTCGAATTCATGCGCCCGGTGCCGCCGCTGGCCCTGATCCCGCTGGTCATCATCTGGGCGGGGATCGGCGAGACGGGCAAGATCATCCTGCTGTTTCTGGCGGCCTTGTGGATCATGGCCATCGCCGCCCGCTCGGGCGTCTCGGGGGTCAGGATCTCTAAGGTGCACGCGGCCTACTCGCTGGGCGCCAGCAAGGCGCAGATCATGCGATACGTGATCGTTCCGAACTCGCTGCCAGAGATTTTCACCGGTGCGCGGGTGGCGATGGGGGTCTGCTGGGGCACCGTGGTTGCCGCCGAACTGGTGGCGGCGGAAAAGGGCGCCGGGATGATGATCATGGTCGCGTCCAAGTTCCAGCTGACCGATATCGTGATCATGGGGATCATCCTGATCGGCGTGATCGGCTTTGGTATCGATATCCTGATGCGCTGGGCCGAACGGGTGCTGGTGCCCTGGAAGAGCAAGGGCTGATCCACCTTCGGCAAGAAAGAATCGGGGGCCTGCGGGGCCCCGGTTCGATTGTTGCGGCAGGCACGTGTTATTACGATCTTTCCTTGCCGGGCGTGTTTGTGCCACATCTGCGCGCAGGGCATCACTCAGGGAGGACAGGACATGACCGGCAGCAGCATATATGACCAGCATCTGGACCGGACACGTGCCAATTTTACTCCGCTGTCACCGCTGAGCATGATCGAGCGTACGGCGGCGATCTATCCGGATTACCCCTCGGTGGTGTACGGCACCCGCCGCTACACCTGGGCCGAAACCTATGCGCGCTGTCGCCGTCTGGCCGGGGCTCTGGCCGCGCGCGGGATCGGCAAGAGCGATACCGTTTCGATCATCGCCGCCAATATCCCCGAGATGTACGAGGCGCATTTCGGCGTGCCGATGGTGGGCGCGGTGCTGAATGCGATCAATACCCGCCTTGACGCGCCGATCATTGCCTTCATCCTGAACCATGCCGAGGCCAAGGCGCTGATCGTCGATCCCGAATTCTCGGGTGTTGTGCGTGAGGCCTTGGCACAGATCGATCGTCCTGATCTGCTGGTCATCGACATCGAAGATGCCAGTTTGGAAGGCGGAGAGCGGCTTGGCGCGCTGACCTATGAGGAACTGCTGGCCGGGGGTGACCCCGAATTCGCCTGGTCGCTGCCGGATGATGAATGGGACGCGATCGCGCTGAACTACACCTCGGGCACCACCGGCAACCCCAAGGGCGTCGTCTATCATCACCGGGGCGCGGCGCTGAACGCGAATACCAATATCCTCGATTGGGGGATGCCGAAGCACTCGGTCTATCTCTGGACCCTGCCGATGTTTCATTGCAACGGCTGGTGTTTCCCCTGGACCATGGCGGCCAATGCCGGTGTGTCCGTCTGCCTGCGCGCCGTGCGGGACGAGCCGATCTATCGCGCTTTCCGTGAGGAAAAAGTGACCCATTTCTGCGGCGCGCCCATCGTGCTGAACATGCTCGCCAATGCACCCGCGCATCTCAAGGATTTCGACCACCAGATCAAGGTGATGACCGCAGGCGCGCCGCCACCCGCCGCGGTGATCGAGAAGATGGAGGCGATGGGCGTTGAGGTAACCCATGTCTATGGCCTGACCGAAACCTATGGCCCCTCGGTGGTGTGCGCCTGGAAAGAGGAATGGGATACGCAGCCAGCCAGCGATCGGGCGGCGCTGAAGGTGCGCCAAGGGGTCAAGAACGCGGCGCTGTCGGGCCTGATGGTCGCGGATCCCGAAACGCTGGAACCGGTGCCCGCCGATGGCGAAACCATGGGCGAGATCTTCATGCAGGGCAACGTGGTTATGAAGGGGTATCTCAAGAACTCCGACGCCACCGACAAGTCGTTCCGCGGTGGCTGGTTCGCGTCGGGCGACCTGGGGGTGATGCATCCCGATGGCTATATCGCGCTCAAGGATCGGTCCAAGGACATCATTATCTCGGGGGGCGAGAATATCTCGTCGGTCGAGGTAGAGGATGTGCTCTATAAGCACCCGGCGGTGATGGAGGCGGCGGTGGTGGCGCGTCCGGACGAGAAATGGGGCGAAACGCCCTGCGCCTTTGTCGAGCTGAAGCCGGGGCAATCGGTGGAGGCGGCCGACCTGATCGCGCATTGCCGGGCGAACATGGCACATTTCAAGGCGCCCAAGATGGTGGTGTTTGGCGAATTGCCCAAGACCTCGACCGGCAAGATACAGAAATTCCTGCTGCGTGATCGGGCACGCGCGCTCTGATCGGGGCGGGCCCCGGAAAATTGCAAATTTTCCGGCCCGTTTTCCGCGTCGGAAAACGGTGCCGCGCTTGCCTTCGGGTGGTGGTCTAACGTCGGCGGTGGTGCAACACCCGGCCTAGTGTGTTCATCAGCAGTTGCGCCGCCAGGATCGAGGTGGCGCCGCTCTGGTCGTAATCCGGCGCCACCTCGACCAGATCGATCCCGGCGATTTCGCCGCGTTGTGCCAGCCCGTCGATCAGTTCCAGCACCTCGTAGTAGAGAAACCCGCCATGGCTGGGCGTGCCGGTGCCCGGTGCGATCGACGGGTCGAAGGCGTCGATGTCGATGGTCAGGTAATAGCGGACGCCTTCGGGGATACGGTCGAGCATTGCCGCCGTTCCCATCCGGCGTACGTGCCGGACCGACTGGATATCCGACCCCATGGCGCGGGCGGCGTCATAGCCGTCCTTGGCGGTGGAAGAGACATTGCGGATACCGATCTGGGTCAGCCCGGTGACATGCGCCTTCTCAGCTGCGCGCCGCATCGGGTTGCCGTGGCCATAGCGCACGCCATGCCGTTCATCGACAAAATCCAGATGCGCGTCGATCTGCACCACATGGATCGGGTCCTGATCGTCAAAGGCGTTGATACAGGGGATGTTGATCGAATGGTCGCCCCCTAGCACCACCGGCAACGCCCCGGCCTGCAGGATCTTGCGCACCCCAAATTCGATATTGGCGTGGCTCTTCATCGTGTCGGTGTGCACGATATCGGCATCGCCGATATCGACGATCCGCACCTTGGCGGGATCGAGATAGGTGATGTCGTCTTCGAAATCATAGGCGCCTGCATGGCCGAAGGAAAACAGGGTCGAAGCTTCGCGGATGGCCCGCGGTCCCATGCGTGCGCCGGATCGCCACTGTGCGCCAAAGTCGAACGGCGCGCCGAGGACCGCCGCATCGGCGTCGATATTGTCCCAATCCTCGACATAGGGGTATTTGCCAAAGGTGCAGATGCCCACAAACGGCAGGTTCAGCCTTCCGCTGTCATATCCGTGTGATGCCATGCCTGCCTCCCGCTCATCCTTGCCACATTAACGGCGCCCGGATCGGGGCTGTCCAGTGGCTTTCGGAGGGGGGCCGTTTTCCGACACGGAAAACGGGCCGGAAAACGTGTGTTTTCCGGCGGCGCCAAGATCACGCGGGGGCGTGACGATCTGGATGTGCGGCGGCAAAGGCCGGGTGTTTTGCACAGGCCGCCTCGACCGACAAGAGGCGTGGCAGGTCGCTGATGTCCACTTCCCAGCGGCGCGCATTGTAGATTTGGGGCATCAGGCAGATATCGGCCAGCCCGGGCGCATCGCCGCAGCAATAGGGCGATTGTTCGAACCCGGCCAGCATCGTCTCAAAGGCTTGAAGCCCGGGGCGGATGAAATGGCGCATCCAGGCGCCCGGCATGCCCTCTGCCCCGCCGCTGAGCTGGGTGGCATGGCGGGCGACCTTCAGGTTGCAGACCGGGTGGATATCGACCGCGATCGCCTGTGCCAGCGCCTGTACCTGCGCCCGGCCCGCCGGATCGGCGGGCACCAGCCCCAGCCCGCGGGTCTGGTCGAGATAGTCGAGCATCGCCAGCGACTGCGTCAGCCGCAGCCCGTCGATCTCGAGAACCGGCACCAGCCCCTGCGGATTGCGGGCGAGGTGTTCTTCGGAGCGGTGTTCCCCCTTGACCAGATCGACCGGCACCGCCGTATAGGCAATGCCCGCAAGGTTGAGCGCGATGCGCAGCCGGTAGCTGGCCGACGAGCGCCAGTAGTCGTAAAGGATCGTTTCGGTCATTCTGGCGTCTCTCCTGTCAGGGGCAGGCGGATATTAGGCTGTTGCCCGCGCGGTGTTAACAGCTTTCGCTCTGGAGCGGCTTGCGATCCCTCGCGGGCTTTCCTTGCGAAAGGGGTCCGGTGATCTGCACCGGACCCCATCCTGTTGTTACTCTGATCTCAGACGGTCTTGTTCAGCTCCTTGGCGTGCAACCAGGCGGCGTGCTGAGGCGCCTTCTTGGTGCGCGACCACTCTTCGAGCATGTCCCACTTGACCTCGTCCATCCGCTTCAGCAGCGCCTCTTCCTCCGGGTCCGGGCAGGCCAGCTCGACACGGTGGCCGTTGGGGTCGAAGAAATAGATCGAATGGAAGATCGAGTGATCGGTGACGCCCAGAACCTCGACGCCATTGGCCTCCAGATGCTCCTTGAACTCGATCAATGTCGCGCGGTCCTTGACCTTGAACGCGATGTGCTGGACCCAGATCGGCGTGTTCGGGTCGCGGCCCATCTCGGGCTTGGTCGGCAGTTCGAAGAAGGCCAGCACGTTGCCGTCACCTGCATCTAGGAACAAATGCATATACGGGTCCGGTTCATGGGTCGAGGGGACGTGATCCTCGGCAATCGCCAGGATGAAGTCCATGTTCAGCATCTTACCATACCACTCGACGGTTTCCTTGGCGTCCTTGCAGCGATAGGCGACGTGGTGGATTTTCTCGATCTTCATGGGGTTACTCCTTGAATGCGGCGGCTTTCAGCGCCTTGGACAGGACGGCGCGGTCGCCGATATGGTTGGCCAGAACCAGCACGAGGCGCGCGTTGAGCGCGTCGCTTTCCGCCTTGCCGAGGCCCTCATGGGCGGCCAGCAGTTCGGCATAGAAATCGTCTGCGCCAGCGATGTTCGGGGTCAGTGTCAGATCGGACATGAGGCTCACTCCTTGCCGGTGGCCCGGCGGATCGCGTGCCGGAACTGGGTTTCGTCGAATGTCGCGCGGCGGGCGGCGACATGCTGGTCGGGGCGGATCAGGTAGACGGCGCTGTCATTGTCGCCCAGATAGCGGCGCTTCAGCTCCATCGTCGGGTCGTCCTTGACCGAGAGCGCCAAACGCGTGACCTCGATCCCGTCTTCCTCGATCTGGTCGGGGGCATCGGCGTCGATGGTCAGCAGGATGAACCTGTCGCCCAGCTTTTGCAGCAGGAACCCGTCGCCCAGCGGCGCGTCGGAGCAGGGGCTGCCGGGGCGCGTGCGC
Source organism: Ruegeria sp. YKSD163 (assembly GCF_059612905.1). Lineage (NCBI taxonomy): Bacteria > Pseudomonadati > Pseudomonadota > Alphaproteobacteria > Rhodobacterales > Roseobacteraceae > Ruegeria > Ruegeria sp. YKSD163. The sequence continues at coordinate 151,003 of NZ_JBXWRM010000005.1, read as the reverse complement.
GCCGGGCCGTCCAGCAGCGCATCGGCCGAGTTGAGCGGCGAGCCGTCATAGGTGCAGGGCACCGACAGGCGGCCCGAGTTCACCAGGGGGCGGGCGAATTCATACTGCTCGCTCAGGTCCAGCACCGCATCGCGCAGGATGCGCGACATCTCGGATTTGGGCGTGATGAAATCGGTCGAGCGCGACGAATTGAGGATGTTCTCATCCGCGCCGTGGACCCGCTCGATATCATAGCTGTCCAGCAGGCTTTCGGGTGCCTTGCCCTCCATCACCAGTTTCAGTTTCCAGATCAGGTTGTCGGTATCCTGCAGGCCGGAGTTCGCCCCGCGTGCGCCGAACGGCGAAACCTGATGTGCCGCGTCGCCCGCGAACAGCACCCGGCCATGGCGGAACTTCTCCATCCGGCGGCACTGGAACGTGTAGATCGAGACCCATTCCAGTTCGAACTCCACATCCTCGCCCAGCATCGCCTTGAGGCGCGGGATCACGTTTTCGGGGCGCTTTTCACGCTCCTTGTCGATGTCCCAGCCCAGTTGCAGGTCGATGCGCCAGACATTATCGGGCTGCTTGTGCAGCAGGGCGGACTGACCCCGGTTGAAGGGCGGGTCGAACCAGAACCAGCGCTCGGTCGGAAAGCCCGCATCCATGATCACGTCGGCGATCAGGAAGTTGTCCTCGAACACGCGGCCTACGAAATCGAGCCCCAGCATCGAACGTACCGGTGATCCGGCGCCATCGCAGGCGATCAACCAGTCGGCTTCGACGGTGTACGAGCCTTCGGGCGTCTCGACCTCCAGCTTGACATGGTCGGGATGGGTGCCGATCGCCTCGACCTTGTTGCGGCCGCGGATTTCGATCGGGGCCCCGGCCTCCTGCAATTCGCGGACCCGGTTCACCAGGTATTCCTCGAAATAGTATTGCTGGAGGTTGATAAAGGCGGGGCGCTGGTGGCCATCCTCGGGCAGCAGGTTGAAGTCATAGACCTGCCGGTCGTCGAAAAAGACCTTGCCCAGGTTCCATTCAACCCCCTTGTCGACCATCGGCTGGCCACAGCCGAGCCGGTCCAGGATTTCCAGCGGGCGCTTGGCATAGCAGACCGCGCGGCTGCCAAAGCTGACCTTGTCATTGTCGTCCAGCACCAGCACCTCGATCCCCTGTTGGGCAAGGTCGATGGCGGCGGCCAGCCCGATGGGACCGGCGCCGATCACGATCACCTTGTGGCGCGCCGGGCTGGAGGCGTCCTGATCGGGACTGCGCTCATAGGCGTAGAGTGGGACTTCGAAGATTTTGTTCATGGGTCTCTCCTCCCAGGTCTGGGCGCACCCGGTCGGCCGAGGGCGCAAGTCTCCCGTCCTCTGCCGGGCACCCGCCAGAGGTCTTGTCACATCGTCTCATCAGTTCACCCGGCGCGACACGATCTGGATCAATGTCGTTCGGGCCGGGGGCTCATCCGCACGGGCGGGCCCCCCTTTTGGGTCAGCCTTGCAGGGCCTCCCACATCTCCAGGTCACGCTGCGCGGTCCAGATGCGCGGCGTGTCGATGCCGCGCGCCTCGTCATAGGCGCGGGCCACGTTGAACGGCAGGCAATGCTCGTAGATCGCGTAATCGGCAAACTTGGGGTCGCATTCGGCGCGCACCGCGTCCCAGGCCTCTTTCAGCGAGCCGCCGCGTGCGGCCACACGAGCCGCAGGGCGATAGGTGCTTTGTACAAAATCACGGGTGTTCTCGATGGCGGCATTCACCATCTCCTTGCCCACCAGCGCATCTCCACGCCCCGGCGCGATGGCGTCCACATCGAACCAGGCGATATTGTCCAGTGTGTCGCCCCAGTCGTTGAAATGCCCGTCGCCGCAATAGCAGGCCGAGTGATATTCGACGATGTCGCCGGTGAACATCACGTTCTGATCCGGTACATGGATGACCGCGTCACCCGCTGTATGGGCGCGGCCCAGATGCATGATATCGACCCGGCGGTTGCCGAGGTAGACGGTCATGCTGTCGGAGAATGTGGTGGTGGGCCAGGTCAGGCCCGGAATGCTCTCATGCCCTTCGAACAGGCGCGGAAAGCGCTGGAACTCGCTGTCCCAATCCTCTTGCCCGCGTTCCACCACCATCGAGCGGGCAGTGTCGGACATGATCACCTGACCGGCGCCGAATGCGCTGGCGCCCAGCACGCGTACGGCGTGGTAATGGGTCAGCACCACATGGGAAATCGGCTTGTCGGTGACCTCGCGGATACAGTCGATCACCTTTTGCGCCAGGCGCGGCGTGGCCTGCGCCTCGACCACCATGACGCTGTCATCGCCGATGATGACGCCGGAATTGGGGTCGCCCTCGGCGGTAAAGGCATAAAGCCCCTCGCCCACCTCGGTAAAGCTGATCTTCTTCTCGCTCATGTCGCCTTGCGACGCGAATGCCTTGGCCATGTGTCAGTCCCTTTCCAGGAATTCCAGCCGGTTGCCAAAGGGGTCTTCGGCAAAGAACCGGCGGCGGTTCTTGATTGTGTCGTCCCAGCGCGGGCTCTGGCCCAGGGCCTCGATCCGCGCGGCGACGGTGTCTATGTCAATGACGGCAAAGCCCGGATGGGCCTTGCGCGCGGGGGTGAAATCGGGCTCGACCCCCAGGTGCAGTTCGGCACCGTTCAGCGCCAGCCACAGCCCGCCGCGCGCCTTCAGCGCGCCGGGCTTGGCGATCTTGGCCAGACCCAGACCCGCGCACCAAAAGGCGCGCGCCGCGTCCTCGCCCCCGGCGGGGATCGCGATCTGGATATGGTCAAGAGACAGGGTCATGTGTAGCTCAGCCCCAGGCCTTGGCGGGCAGGATCTGGCCCACGCAATCGCCAAAGCCGATGGTATAGCCGTCGCCGCGCGCATTGCCACGCAGGGTCAGCGTGTCGCCATCTTCGATGAAGCCGCGGCTTTCGCCGGTTTCCAGCGTGAAAGGTTCGCGCCCGGCCCAACTGAGTTCCATCAGCGAGCCGAATTCACCGCGTTCCGGCCCCGAGATGGTCCCCGACCCCAACAGATCGCCCGCATTCATCGCGCAGCCGCCAATGGCGTGATGGCACAGCTGCTCGGCCGCCGAATAATACATGCGGCTATAGTTGGTCTTGGCGATGACCGAGGCGCGGTCGGCACCTTCCGGCTGCATCAGAACCTCAAGCTCGATGTCATAAAGCCCGTCCTTACTGCCCTTGAGATAGGGCAACAGCTCTTTCTCACGCGGCGGCGTGGGGGCGCGGAAGGGCTCCAGCGCGGCGGCCGTCACGATCCAAGGGCTGATCGAGGTGCCGAATGCCTTGCCTTGGAACGGCCCCAGCGGCTGATATTCCCAGCCCTGGATATCGCGCGCCGACCAGTCGTTCAGCAGCACATAGCCAAAGATCATCGCATCGGCCTCGTCCACCGTGATCGGCTGGCCGAACTCGGACCCGGTGCCGACGATGGCGCCCATCTCCAGCTCGATATCGAGCCGTTTGGAGGGGCCAAAGGACGGCATTTCGGCATCGGGGGCCTTGGTCTGGCCATTGGGGCGATGGATCGGCGTGCCCGACACCACGACCGAGGAGGCGCGGCCATTGTACCCGATCGGAATATGCAGCCAGTTGGCCGGCAGATCGGGCGAACCGCGCAGGATCGCGCCCATGTTCTGGGCATGCTGACGACCGGCGTAGAAATCGGTGTACTCGCTGACCACCAGCGGCATGTACAGCGTGGCCTCGGCCATCGGCACCAGCAGCGGTTCGACAGCCTCCTGCTCTTTCGAGCCTTTGGACAGGAGCGCGGTCAGCCGTTCGCGCAGGGCGGCCCAGACGGCGGGGCCTTCCTCCATCAGGTCGTTCCAATAGGGCACGTCGAACAGCGGATAGTCGGTCAGCGCGACGAGGCCCTCGGCCTCGGCCGCGGCCATGTCGAGGATCATGTCACCGATGGCCACGCCGCAGCGGGGTTCATCCTCGCCGGTCGAGAAGACGCCATAGGGCAGGTTGTTCAGCGGGAACGGGTGATTGGCGCTATTGGCCGAAGTCACCCAGGATTTCAAAAGGGGCATGTTGTCTCCAAACGGATGTCACGGGCGGGGCCGAGATTTTTCGTCGAAAAATCTGGGCCCCCTCAGCCGCAGCCTATTTCTTGCCAGGGGTGCCGTCGAACTTCTTCTCCAGCGAGGTCCAGCAGTCGATGTAATCGTCCTGCAGCGGCGCCTCCTTGGCGGCGAACTCGGTCAGGTGTTGCGGGAAACGGGTTTCGAACATGAAGGACATGGTCTGGTCCAGCTTGTCGGGGCCGAGATTGGCGTTCGACGCCTTCTCGAACGCTTCCTTGTCCGGCCCGTGCGGCAGCATCATGTTGTGCAGGCTCATCCCGCCGGGGACAAAGCCCTGCGGCTTGGCGTCATACTGGCCATAGATGTTGCCCATCAGCTCGGACATGATGTTCTTGTGATACCAGGGCGGGCGGAAGGTGTCTTCCATCACCATCCAGCGCTCGCGGAACAGGACAAAGTCGATATTGGCGGTGCCCGGCACGCCCGAAGGCGCGGTCAGCACGGTGAAGATCGACGGATCGGGATGGTCGAACAGGATCGCGCCCACAGGGCAATAATTGCGCAGGTCGTATTTGACCGGGGCATAGTTGCCGTGCCAGGCCACCACGTCCAGCGGGCTATGGCCGATCTTGGTGGTGTGGAACTGACCGCACCATTTCACGGTTACGGTCGAGGGCGCCTCGCGATCCTCGAACGCTGCTACCGGCGATTTGAAATCGCGCGGGTTGGCCATGCAATTGGCGCCGATCGGGCCACGACCAGGCAGCTCGAACTTCTGGCCATAGTTTTCGCAGACAAAACCACGGCAGGGGCCTTCCAGCACCTCGACCCGGTAGACCAGGCCGCGCGGCAGGATGGCGATTTCCTTGGGTTCGACGTCGATGATGCCCAGCTCGGTCGCAAAGCGCAGCCGGCCCTCTTGCGGCACCACCAGCAGCTCGCTGTCGGCGGAGAAGAAATAGTCATCCACCATCGACTCGGTGACCAGATAGATATGGCTGGCCATTCCAACCTGGGTGTTCACATCCCCGGCGGTGGTCATGGTGCGCATACCGGTCAGCCAGGTCAGCCCCGCGCCCGAATGTGCCACCGGATCCCATCGGTACTGGCCCAAGCTGATCACATCGGGGTCGATGCAGGGGGCCGACTTCCAATAGGGCAGATCGATCTTTTCATAGCGGTGCGAGTGCTTGACCGAGGGCCGGATGCGATAACACCAGGTCCGCTCGGGGCGGGTCGCGGTAAAGGCGGTGCCGCTCAGCTGTTCGCCATAAAGGCCATAGTTGCATTTCTGCGGGCTGTTCATGCCCTGGGGCAGGGCGCCGGGCAGCGCCTCGGTCTCGAAATCGTTGCCCCAGCCCGGCATGTAACCTTCGGTCGTGCCGGCGGGCGTCGCGGCCTGCGTCAGCAGATGGGGGTCTGTCGGTCGGTTCATGTCGCGTGTCTCCGGTAATCTGCTTGCGGAATAATAGTTGATTTTGTAACTAACAAGCATGACAGAGACCAATTTACCCGAAAATGATGACTTTGAGTTGCGAAGTTTCCTGCCATTCCTGCTGAATCAGGCGGCCGAGCAGAGTTCTTTGGAGTTTCAGCAGGTCTATAAGAATCGCTTTGGCATGCTTCGGACAGAGTGGCGGGTGCTGTTTCACCTGGGAAATTCCGGCGAGATGACGGCCAAGCAGATTGGCGATCTGGCGCTGATCCACAAGACAAAGGTCAGCCGCGCGGTCGCCAAGCTGGGGCAACGGCGTTATCTTACACGCACTCGTGATGAACGCGACCGCCGGTCCGAGCGTTTGGCATTGACCCCGGCGGGAGAGGCAGTCTACCGCGAGTTGCGCGGTATTGCCGAGCAGTATGACGCACGGATGGCGGCCAAGTTCACCAAGGGCGAGGTGGCACTGTTGCGGGTCATGCTGCGGCGTTTGGCGGCGATGGAGTGACCCTCGAAACCGGGGGTGTGACCGCATAGATAGATCCCGTGACAGGCGTAGGTGCCACGGGGCTGGAGAGACATATGGATGCGGCAGGGCAATTTCACGCAGAGGCGGATGCCTCTTCGGCACAGCTGATCTCGTGGCTGCTGCAACGCGGCCTTGAAGGTGCGCGCCAGGACGAATTGCTGCATGGCTATTGCGAGCGGCTGGTGGAACTTGGCGTGCCGCTCTATCGCCTGCATGTGGCGCAGAGCGCGTTTCACCCGAAATATGGCGGGCTCGGATTCAACTGGTTCCGTGAACAGGGGGTATCCAGCGAGGAATACGGCTATACCGAGACCCCAAACGCGGCCTGGATACGCAGTCCGCTCTATCACCTGCTCGACAGCGGCGAGCAGGAGTATCGGGAACGTCTGCTGGACAGCAATGTCGACAGCCGCTTTCCGCTGCTCAACGAATTGCGCGAGCGTGGGGCGACCGATTATTTCGCCGCTGGCGTGATCTTGGAAAAGCGCGCGCATTTCGAGCGGATCGACCCATCGAACACGCCCGAAGGCGTGCTGATCTCGTGGACAAGCAACGGGCCGGACGGGTTCTCGGACACCGATCTGCGGCTGGTGCGCGAGGCGCTGCCGCAACTGGCGCTGGCGCTGAAATCGGCGGCCAACCGGCAGATGGCGGGCGATCTGCTTCAGGTCTATCTGGGGCGCGACGCGGGGCGGCGGGTGCTGTCGGGAGAGATCCAGCGCGGATCGCTCCAGCAGATCGACGCGGTGCTGTGTTACTTTGACCTCAAGGACTTCACCGCACTGACCGAACGCACACCGGGGCCCGAGCTGATCGCGATGCTGAACGACTATTTCGGCATGGCGGTTGCGATCATCCAGGAGCATGGTGGCAATATCCTGAAATTCCTGGGCGATGGGATCCTTGCCATGTTCAACCTTGAGACGCCCGAACAATCGGCGGCGGCAGGGCTGGACGCAGTGGTGCAGATGCGCCGTTGCATGGATCGCAAGAATGCCGAGCGCAAGGCCCAGGGCGAGACCACGACCGGGGTCACGCTGGCCCTGCATGCGGGCGAGATCCTCTATGGCAATATCGGCGCCGAGAACCGGCTGGATTTCACCGTGATCGGTCCGGCGGTCAACCTGACGGTGCGCCTGTCCGGCCTGCACCGGTCGGTCGGGCGCAACATCATCCTGTCCGAACCGGTGGCCGAGATCGCGGGCCATACGGCGCATGATCTGGTCAGCCTGGGCAGGTACATGCTGCGCGGCGTGTCCGAGCCACAGGAACTCTATACAATCTACGAAGCGCCCGCCTGATCAGAAATCGATCTCGACGCCGGGCAGTTGCAGCGCTTTCATCATGTCGCGCAGCTCTTGCCGGGCGGCGATGTTCGAGATGTTGAGCTGCTTGACCCCAACGTCCTTGAGGTCAAGGAGCGTCAGCCCGCGCGGGAACAACTCGCGAAAGATCACGCGTTCCGAGAAACCGGGAGCGATGCGGAACCCGATGCGGCTGGCCAGCATCTCGATGGCGCGTTCCATCTTTTCCTTGTTGACCATGCGCTGGGTGCCGACGCGGTTGCGCACCACGACCCAGTCTATGGGTTTCAGCCCGGCCTGCGCCCGCAATTGCCGCGCGTTCCAGACCATCTCGGAATAGACCGAGGGGCCAAGGATCTTTTCGCCGCTGGAATCGATCCGCGCCAGCAGGTCGAAATCGACGAAACTGTCGTTCAAAGGGGTGACCAGCGTGTCGGCCAGCGAATGCGCCACCTGGCTCAGCCTTGTATGCGAGCCGGGGCAGTCGATCAGGATGAAATCGCTGTCTGCCTCGAGCCGTGCCACCGCAGCGGACAGGCGATGGTCGAACACGTTCTCGCCCGGCTTCAACGAAGCCGGATCGATCTCGGGCAGGTCGTGGTTGCGGGGCGAGGGCAGGTCCAGACCCGAGGCCTTGTTGAAGGCCGCGCGGTTCTCGAAATAGCGGCCCAGGCTGCGCTGGCGCAGGTCGAGGTCCAGCGTGTTGACCTTGTAGCCCAGCCGCGCCAACGCGCTGGCCACATGCATGGATACGGTGGATTTGCCCGCGCCGCCCTTTTCGTTGCCGACGACGATGATATGCGCCATTGCCTGCGTCCCCTGATCTCCGAACCTTTGCTGGCCCGGTATTGGGGCACACTATATGTTGTGTGCCGGGCGAAGGGAAGCGCAGACAGGGTTCTGTACCTCGCCTCCGGTTGGTTTCTGCCGCCCGAGCCGGTTGCGGCAAAGAAAAAGGGCCGCCCGTCCGGGCGACCCTTGAAGACGAACAAAGTCAGTGGGTTCAGAAACCCAGGCCTTCGTATTTCTTCTTGAACTTCGACACGCGGCCGCCGGTGTCCATCAGGCGGGACGAGCCGCCGGTCCAGGCCGGGTGCGACGAGGGGTCGATTTCCAGCGACAGGGTATCGCCTTCCTTGCCCCAGGTGGATTTCATCTGGATGACGGTGCCGTCGGTCAGCTTGACGTCGATCAGGTGGTAATCGGGATGGATGTCGTTTTTCATCTTTCCGCTCCTTACGCTTCGGCGTCAGCCTTGGGTTTGTAGTTGGTGACTTCGGCGATACGGGCCGATTTGCCACGGCGCGAACGCAGATAGTAGAGTTTCGCACGACGCACGCGGCCACGGCGGACAACGGTGATGCTGTCGATGTTGGTCGAATAGAGCGGGAACACACGTTCCACGCCTTCGCCGAACGAAATCTTGCGAACGGTGAACGAACCGGCGATGCCGCTGCCGTTCTTGCGGCTGATGCAGACGCCTTCATAGTTCTGCACGCGCGAACGGGTGCCTTCGGTCACCTTGTAACCGACGCGAATGGTGTCGCCGGGTTTGAAATCGGGGATGTCTTTCCCCAGGGCGGCAATCTGTTCCGCCTCGAGCTGTGCGATAAGATCCATCGCTTTTCTCCTGGTTTGCCCGTGGTTCTACCCACGAAGATATGTGCGTCCCGAGAGCTCGTGGCCTTCGACCGGGTCCGCCGCAGCGCCCGCCCGAGATCGGATCGTCCGTTTCTTTGGTTCGGTCTGCCGCCTCGGTGAACCGGTCGAAGAAACCGGACGGAATGTGCAAACAGGCCAAACTTCCGGAGCCGCCAGCGGCGATTCCAGACCGGCCTCGTTTAGGCGCAACCGGGGCCGGGATCAAGAGCTTTGCGGGTCCCGGAGCGACTTTTTAAGGCAGGTCCGCAAAGGTCCCGCCGATTTTCGCTTATCCCGGGGCGGGTGGTTGCTTTTGGCCGACGCCGCGCCAATTTCTGGTGCAGTACTGATTTCAAATCACGGTTTCATAGCGAGTCATTATGCGATCCCTGCTCCTCCTCTCCGTCCTTCTGTCCCTGATGGCTGCCTGTGGTCGCCGTGCGCCCGAACCCGAGCCGGTCGCAGCCCCCGATCCGATGCGGGTCGAACTGGCGCAACTGGTCACCTATCCGAAATTCGGTGATGCCGATCCGCATCCCTGGGACGGGCGCGCGCCGCACAGCTATCCGATTCACGGGATCGACATATCGCGTTGGCAGGGCAATATCGACTGGACGACCGCCCGCGCGGCAGGTGTAAACTTTGCCTTTATCAAGGCGACCGAGGGTGGCGATGTCGCCGATCCGAAATTTGCAGAGCACCGCCGCGGGGCGCAGGCGGCAGGGGTGCCCTGGGGTGCCTATCATTATTACTACTTTTGCCGCCCGGCGGAGGAACAGGCTCGCTGGTTCATCCGACATGTGCCGCGCGGCGCTGACCTGCCGCATGTTCTGGACATGGAATGGACCCACCGCTCGCGCACTTGTCCGCTGCGCCCCGACGGAGCCAAGGTGCGGGCCGAGGCACGCAAGTTCCTTGACATTCTCGAAGCGCATTACGGGCGCCGGCCCATCATCTATACGACGGTGGATTTCTATCGCGACACCGGCATCGGACAGTTGCGCGATGCCGAGTTCTGGTTGCGCTCGGTCGCGGGCCATCCGCGCCAGGTCTATCCCGGCGCTTACTGGACCTTTTGGCAATATACCGGCACCGGACTGATACCGGGGATCGAGGGCAAGGTGGATATCAACGTGTTCCGCAGTGCCCCTGATATCTGGCTACGCTGGAAGGCCGGGCAGATCGGCTAGGCGCGCGCGGCCGCTTCCCTCGACCTGCGCCTTGCCCTATGACAGCGGCCATGAGCAACGCACCCACCCGTTCCCATGGCCGCAAGGCTATCCGCCCGACGCTGCAACCCCGCGAGTTGATCACCGACACGCCAGATCTGCACGGTGTGTGGAAGGCGCGGGTGATCACCCTGTTTCCGCAGGCCTTTCCCGGTGTTCTGGGCGAAAGCCTGACGGGCCGCGCCCTGCAAGAGGGGCTTTGGCAGCTGGAGACCATCGAACTGCGCCAGTTCGGCATCGGCAAACATCGCAATGTCGATGACACCCCGGCCGGCGGCGGCGCCGGCATGGTGTTGCGCGCCGATGTGCTGGCCCCCGCGATCGAACGGGCGATGCAAGGCGCCAGCGGCAACTGGCCGCTGATCTACCTGTCGCCGCGCGGCCGCCCGATGGATCAGGCGCTTATGCAGTCGCTGGCGCGCTGTGACGGGGTCACGCTGATCTGTGGCCGCTTCGAGGGCGTCGACGAGCGGGTGCTGGAGCATTACGGCATTCAGGAGGTCTCGCTGGGCGACTTCGTGATGACCGGTGGCGAGATTGCGGCCCAGGCCCTGATCGACGCCACCGTGCGGTTGCTGCCGGGCGTACTGGGCAACCAGGCCTCGACCGAGGAGGAGAGCTTTTCCTCGGGCCTTCTGGAGCATCCGCAATACACCCGCCCGGCTGAATGGATGGGCCGCCCCATCCCCGAGGTTCTGATGTCGGGTCATCACGGCAAGGTCGCGGAATGGCGCCGTGAAAAGAGCGAAGAGATCACCCGCGCCCGGCGCCCCGACTTGTGGCAGCGGCATCAGGCGGCCAAGGATGATTGACAGGCCCGCAGGTCAACTGTGCTAATAGCTTTGCGGCCAGCAGGGAGGACGACCGGTCTTGTTCTATGGAAAGCTTCAGGGTGAAAACGCCAACCGCTTCCGCGAGGCGCTCAAGACGTTGCAGGAACTGTTCGGCGCGGTCTATGCCTCGGACAACCTGATCGGGCTGCAACGGGCGGGCGGGTTCCGCGAGGACAAGAAATTCGTCGAGACCCTGCGCCGTAACGCTCAGACCCAGCAGGAACTTTCCATCGCCTGGCGGCTGCACACGCTGCTCTGGGCGGCGCAGAACGTGATGCACCTGCCCGGCGATTTCGTGGAATGTGGGGTGTGGAAAGGGTTCTGTTTCGCCTTCCTGACCGACTATCTGGATTTCGCCAGATCGGACAAGACGCTCTATCTCTATGATACGTATCAGGGCATCCCCGAGGCGATGAACTCCGAAAACCGCTCGAACCAGGTCTACGAAAAGGACACAGTCAACGACCCGGATGCGATCCTGAAGGTTGTGCAGCAGCGCTTTGCCAAGGTGCCCAACACGCGGATCGTGCAGGGCATGGTGCCCGACAGTTTCGCGCAGGCCTGTCCCGAGCGGATTGCGCTGTTGCATATCGACATGAATTCGGCGGCCTCGGAAATTGCTGCGCTGGAGGCGCTGTTCGACAAGGTGGTGCCAGGCGGGATGATCGTGTTCGACGATTACGGCTGGACCGGCTACGCTGCGCAACGCCACGCTGAAAACGCCTTCATGGCCGCGCGGGCACACACGGTGCTGGAGATCCCCACCGGACAAGGGTTGGTGATCAAGCACTGAGGGCGCGCGCCGGGCTCGGTTGGTTGCGCCTCGGAACTTGGGAGGCTGCTTTGCGGGACGAAGCGCCGCTATGGAGCTCAAGGCTCAATCGCCGCCTGATCTTGTAACGAGCCTTTCAGTGCCGAAGTCTCCCTTCGGTTCAGGATCCAGGCTGCAAGCGTTTTCAACCCAACGCCCGTCCGGAATTCGAACTCTTCGTAGTGAAAATTTCGAGCATTGACGCCACGCTGCGCCAAACCTTTCCTGAGCGATTCGCGCAGCGAAACCGGACCGCAGAATGAAACATGCATCTTTGACAGATCCCCCGAAATGCTTTGGGAAATCATCGTGGCCGATAGTCTCTTGCCTTCATTCGAGGCGATCAAGTGCAGATCAAGGTTGGATTTCGCATTAGCAAGGGCCTCCAACTCCGAAAGATGTGGCGCTTGGTCACGGGACTTCACGCAGTAAAAGAGATCGACATGCTCGGCGGTTTCTTCAAGCGCATGTGCCCAAGCCAGAAACGGGGTAATGCCGATGCCCCCGGCAACCCAAATCTCTGGCGTTTTGCCATGGTGTCGAAATCTGCCAAAAGGCCCTTGGACCCGAACATCCTGGCCAATCTGAACCGCGTTTTTGAGGCTATAGGTAAAATCGCCAAGGGCCTTGATCGTTACCCGCAAAGAGCCGTTTTCATCAATTTTCGAAAAGCTGAAGGGATGGGGCTCAGCCAAGCCGGCGCCAGTGAATCGCAACACACCGAACTGCCCCGGTTTGGGACGCAATGGTTTCCCTGAAGGTGACAATGTGATGGCCATGGCGTCACCCGTGTCTTGAATGTCTGTGATCTTGTAGCCGTAGCTCGGGCGCATCGTTTCAGGCAGAAGCATCCAGATGTAAGCCGCAAGCCCAGCCACACAGAAAAACCCGGGATAGAGCCCTGACGGGTCGCTCATGGCAAAGGGCTTCATGATGAAAAAGAAATGGAACACCCCTGCGGCGAACATCGCCCCCATGGCTTTGTGCGTCCATTTCCAGAGGTGATATGGGATGAATGTCGCAACCGACACGACCACGAGGATCAACAAGCCATAAAGACTGATTTCGCCCAAGGTCTCTGCCAATTCGTTGAGCGCAGTTTCGCGGCCTAGGTCGTTCATGTCCGCATCAATCGTATCATGCAGCAAAAGCGCGATCATGGCGATGATGCCTGCCCATTTGTGCAAGACATAAACGCGGTCCAATCCACCAAAGACGGTTTCGATCCCTCGCAACCGGGTAGACAGGATTTGCCCCCAAGCCATCAGGATCAACGCAGCAAGACCAAGATACTGAGAAAAGAGTGCAACCTTGTCGGTCACATTCGGCAGCGAAAAGAGTTGATATGCGGGGAAGAGTGCTGTCGCCGCAATGACCAAAAGTCCAAGAGGGTTCATGTCAAATTCCAAAATTGCCGATTTCTGCGACGAAGTAACCAAGCTGTCTGCCATGCGACCATCTGGAAAAGGCTCATCAGTTTCAAACGCCCTTTGACTTCTGCAATCTAGCAAACTGAGACGCATTGCGTCTGTAAGGTTCCTTGTTCGGCGTCACGAATATCGGCCATTTCCGCGATGGAAAACCCCTTGATTCACGGCTTAGGCCAAATGTTTACGAAGGAAACCGGCCATTCGAGCGGTCCGCAGCATCGGTGAATTTGGGCTGATTTTGTTGAAAAACTCTTCCTTGATCGGTGGCCAAGCGGCTGATTCAATTCTCTCAAGTAACGGGAGGATTGGGGATGATGGGACCGAGGCAAGAGGCGCAGGCAGCCTTGTTCTACGAGTTCTCGCTCGAAGAGCATGTACCTCATAATCACCTGGTGCGGTCGATTGACCGGTTTGTTGATCTGACCAGCGTTCGCGCGCATTTGGCGGATTTCTATAGCCACACTGGTCGGCCCTCCACCGACCCAGAGCTGCTGATCCGGATGCTTTTGATCGGATATTGCTTCGGCATTCGATCTGAGCGGCGGCTTTGCGAGGAGGTGCATCTGAACCTCGCCTATCGGTGGTTTTGCCGCCTCGATCTGACGGATCGCATCCCGGATCACTCCAGCTTTTCCAAGAACCGTCATGGGCGCTTCCGCGAAAGCGATCTGCTGCGCCATGTGTTCGAGGCAACCGTGGCGCGTTGTATGGAAGAAGGCTTGGTCGGTGGCCAGGGCTTTGCAGTCGACGCCAGTTTGATCAGCGCCGATGTCCAGAAACAGAACTCCAGTAACCCAGAGGACTGGGCGGCTCGCGAGATAGATCCCGCAGAAGCTCCGCGCGCGGTACGTGAGTATCTCGACACGTTGGACGACGAAGCCTTTGGGGCGGCAACCACGGCCAAACCCAAGTTCACGGCGCATGCGGACCCCGCCAGCCAATGGACTGCGGCGCGCAAAGGGCCTGCATTCTTTGCCTATTCCGATAACTATCTGATCGATACCGATCACGGGATTATTGTCGATGTGGACGCCAGCCGGTCGAACAAGACCGCCGAGGTCGGTGCCATGCGCAAGATGCTCGATCGGACCGAAGGGCGCTTTGGCATGAAGCCGGATTGGATCGCCGCCGACACCGCCTACGGATCGTCCGACAGTCTGGTCTGGCTGGCTCTGAAGCGCCAGATCCTCCCTTTCATTCCCGTCTTTGACAAAGGCGAACGGACCGACGGAACCTTCTCGCGGTCCGACTTCACATGGGATGATGAGAACGACCGCTACATCTGCCCGGGCGGCAAAGAGATGCGGCATACATGGCGGACATATTCTGATCCCAAACGGAATGCGCCAGTTTGGAAATCCAGAAACTATCGCGCCCTGAAATCAGACTGCACAGAATGCGAGTTGAAAGCAAAGTGCTGCCCCAACGCTGAAACGCGTTCAGTCCATCGCGATAAATATGAGCTCGTCAGAGACTTTGCCCGCCAATGCACAGCATCGGAGTTCAATCCCAAAGCCCAGGCGCGACGCAAGAAGGTCGAGATGCTCTTCGCCCACCTCAAACGCATCCTCGGCCTGGGACGGCTCCGATTACGCGGGCCATGCGGCGTCCAAGACGAATTTACCCTCGCAGCTACCGCCCAAAACCTCCGGAAGCTGGCAAAACTCAAGCCAATGGTGCCCGCCGAAGGTTGAAGCAGCGGCTACGACTTAGACATCTGAACGAAATCAAACCGATACCCCAAACAGACGCATCGAAATCAGTGACTTTTTCAACGAAATCGGCTCAATGCCGTCATTCGCTGCTGCGCTCAAAGGCCCTGCGCAGACATCGCGAATTAGGGGCAGCCCCAACCGCAGTCAGAGCAGTCCTTCGGGCGGGTCGGCGACGATGCGGCGCTGGTCGAGGTCCACGGTCGGGACGACGGCCTGGGTAAAGGGCAGCAGGACCGGCGATTTCAGCCCGGCACCGCCCACCTCCAGCAGATCCGAAGCGCCGTGGTTCTGCACCGAGATCACCTTGCCCAGAAGCGTGCCTCCGGTGTCGAACACCTCCAACCCGATCAAGTCGGTGTGATAGAATTCGTCGTCAGGCAGCGAAGGTAGACGGTCACGTTGGGTATAGAGGCGCAGGCCCTTGAGCGCGTCGGCCTCTTCCTTGGTCTCGACCCCGCCCAGATGGGCTGCAAACCCGTTTTTGATCGCGCGGGTCAGCACGATGGGATAGCGCGCCGTACCGCTCTCGTCGGTCAGCGGCGAGTAGAGTTCGATATCCTCGGGAACCGCGCAAAAGCTTTTCAGCCGCACTTCGCCGCGCACTCCGAAAGAGCCCGCAACCGAACCGACGCAAATCAGATCGCTCATCTCCGCCATCCCTCGCATAAATCCATCTCGACCCGCCCGCCGGCATCCAGACAGCGGTCGCGGTGGGCATTGCGTTCGTATACCACTCCGCCGACAAAGGCGACCGTGACAAAGAAAAACAGCCGGACGGGGCGGAGCATGGCGCTACCGTGTCTCGACCGTCAGACTGCGGTCGCGCTCTTCCCAGCCTGCGGTTTCCAGTTCGGGACTGTCGGAGACCGCTTGTGGCCAACCGATGCAGAAATATCCGATCAGCCGCCAGTCCTCGGGCGTGCGCAGGTCGCGGCAAAGGCGGTCGGGGTCGAGGATCGACACCCAGCCCAGCCCCAGCCCCTCGGCCCTGAGCGCCAGCCAGAACAGGGTGATGGCCGACACGACCGAGTAGCGCCGCATTTCCGGCATGGTGCCCGCGCCCAGCCCGTGCCCCTTGACCGTCGTATCATCGCAGAACACCGCCAGTTGCACCGGCGCCTCTTGCATGCCTGACAGTTTCAGCTGGCTGTACTGCTGCGCCCGATCGCCGGAATAACCCTTGAGGGCTTCGGCGTTCGCGGTTTGGTAATTCTCTAGCGCCGCCGCGCGGGCGGCCTTGCTTTCGACGCGGATCACGCGCCAGGGTTCGCTCAGCCCCACCGAGGGGGCCAGGCGAAAGGTGTCGAGGCAGCGCGTCAGCACTGCCTCGTCCACCGGATCGGTGCAGAACCGGCGTACATCGCGCCGGAGCCGCATCAGCAGGTCGAACTGCGTGCGGAAATCGTCGGAAAAGCTCTGATCCCGCACGCGCGTCCTGCTTACTCTTCGGCTGCCGCTTCGGCTGCTGCAGCGGCCTTTGCCGCCTTCTCCTCGGCGCGTTCCTTGGCTTTCTTGCCCGGCACGGCCTTGTTGGGGTTCGAGCGCTCGGTCTTGCCGACGACGCCAGCAGCTTCGAGCATGCGGGCGACGCGATCGGTGGTCTGGGCGCCCTGGCTCAGCCAGTACTGCACGCGCTCGACATCCATTTTCACGCGCTCTTCGCTGTCTTTGGGCAGCAGCGGGTTGTAGGTGCCCAGCTTCTCGATGAAGCGGCCGTCGCGCGGCATGCGGCTGTCTGCGGCCACGATGCGGTAGAAGGGACGCTTTTTCGAGCCGCCACGGGCCAGACGGATTTTCATTGCCATTGTGTTTCTCCTTTGATGGCGTCACGCCAGCGGCGTGTTTTGGTGGTGACCGGCTGTCTGCCGGTTATTGCTGATACGTGTTGATCCACAGGATCACTCCTGGTGTTTCCTGTGGTGTCGGATGACTTCCTGAATGATGAAATTCAGGAAAGCCTTGGCGAAATCAGGGTCCAGATCGGCCTCTTTCGCCAGGTCTTCGAGTCGCTCGATCTGTTGTGCCTCGCGCACCGGATCGGACGGGGGAAGGTCGTGCTCGGCCTTTAGCTTGCCCACGGCCTGGGTGTGTTTGAACCGCTCGCCCAGCGTGTAGACAAGGATCGCGTCCAGCCGGTCGATGCTGGCGCGGTGGCCTTTCAGCAGTTCGGCGGCGCGCGCCACGGGATCAGGCATGGTGTCAGTCAATGGCCCATCCTTTCGGTTTGAACAGCGGGTCGGCGTAATGCGCGATTTCCATGTCGATCCCATGTGCCAGCTGGGTGCCCTCCAGCTTGGCGGGCGAGGGGTGACGATAGACCGCGTCGTTGCCGTCGATGGTCGGTGCCTCGGGGTCCTTCTTGGCCCCCAGCCGCTCGGCCAGGCGGATCGAGTCGAGGTTCTTGGGGTCGATATAGCTGACGGCGGTTTCCCAGCCGAGATTGCGGTAGAAATGTTTGCGCGCCGCATGGGTCGCCTCGAGCGCATAGCCCTTGCCGGCGGCATCGGGCCAGATCACCCAGGCGATCTCGGCCTCGGGCCATTTCGCAGGTTTCCAGCCGCCCGCCATGCCATAGGTCTCGTCCGTCACCTTGTCGTGGATCATCCACATGCCATAGCCGCGGATCTGCCAATGGCCGATCTCGGCGGCGTAAAGCATCCACGCCTCATAGGGGTTCAGCGGCCCGCCCATGAACCGGGCGCGATAGCTGGTGAAGGTCGATTTGAAATCCGGGTAATCCTCGGGCTCGGGGCCGCGCAGGATCAGGCGTCGGGTTTCGATGACGGGGATGGTATGGGTCATGCCAACCCCCGCAGATCGTGTGCAATCACCACATCGCCCGGGTCTTCGCCGATGCCGTCGGGGTCGATCACCCCGCCCAGCCGCAGGCCCAGCGCGATGGAACGCTGGTTGGCCGGGTCGATGATGTTGGTAAGCCGGTTCCAGCCGAAATTGCGCCGCGCCCAGATCATGACGGCGCGAGCGGCCTCGGCGGCGTATCCCTTGCCCTCGGCCGCAGGCGTCACGAACCAGCCCAGTTCCGGGCCCGGATAGCCGTCGGGTTCGTAGATACCCACCTCGCCCACATATGCGCCGCTGTCGCGCAGTTCGACGCCAAAGGGGCCATAGCCGCGCAGGGTCCAGACGCCGACATCCGAGGCCCAGACGCGCCAGGCGGCGGCGCGGTCCATCATGCCGCGTTCATGCGCCGCGCGGGGCGAGGCAAAGAAGGCGGCCCAATGCTCGAAATCCTCAAGCTTTGGTGCGCGCAGGGTCAGGCGGTCGGTGTGCAGGGTGGGGATGCTCATGCCACACCCCCTGCCAGATCGTCGGGGCCGGGATGGCGATAGACATGTTCGGTGCCGTGCGTGACATTGTCATAGCTGCGCTCGAAACGCGCACCCATGCGTTCGGCCAGCGCAACCGAGCGGGCATTGCCCGGAAAGATGTTCGAGCTGAGCGTTTCAAAGCCCAGTACAGCATAGGCGTAGCGGCGGATTTCCTCGGCAGCCTCGCGGGCATATCCTTTGCCCTCGGCGCCTTGGTAGACGACCCAGCCCAGTTCCGGTTCCGGCCAACCCTCGGGCGACCAGATGCCGACAAAGCCGACCGGCTCTCCCTCGCGGGTCTCGGCCATCCAGAAGCCATAGCCATGCAGCACCCAATGGCCGATCATCGAGGCGAACCAGCGCCAGGCCTCGTTGCGGCTGAGCGGGCCGCCAAAGCCCCAGCTGCGATCACCATTGGCAAAGAAGGTGGCCACGCCATCGAAATCGCGTGCCTCGGGTGCGCGCAGGATCAGGCGTTGGGTGCTCAGGGTCGGGATCTGCAGGTCGATCATGCATAAGCCTCCATGCCGCCATCCGACAGTTCGGACGGGGCCGGGTGGCGCCAGATCTCCAGCATGCCGAACCGTTCATGGGTGAACAGCCCGTCCTGGGTGGCGCCCAGACGCTGGGCGACGCGGCGCGAGCGATCATTGCCGGGCGCGACCAGGCTGATCGCGGTCTGCCAGCCCAGCACGTCATAGGCATAGTCGCGGGCGGCGCGGGCGGCTTCGGTCGCGTATCCCTTGCCCTCGAACCCGTCCATCAGGTCCCAGCCGATTTCCGGCTCGGGCCAGCCCTCGGGGCACCACAGCCCTATGATGCCGGCAAAGCGGCCAGTCGCTGTCTCTTCGACCGCCCAGCGGCCATAGCCGCGCAGCTGCCAATGGCCCAGCTCGACCGCCAGCATGCGCCAGCTTTGTTCCGCAGGGACCGGCCCGCCCACGAATTTCGACCGATCTGACGCGAAGAAGGCCGCGAAGCCCGGGAAATCCCGTTGCTCCGGCGCGCGCAGCGTCAGCCGTTCGGTCGATATGGTGGGGATCGGGGTCACGTTACTTCTTCTTTCCCAGCCCGCTCAGACCCGGAGGCAGGCCCATGCCGCCCAGACCGGGCAGGCCGCCGGGCAGACCGCCCTTGCCGCCCATCGCCTTGGCCGCTGCCTCCAGCGCCTTGGGGTCCATGCCCTTGGCCATCTCGGCCATGTCGGCGGGCGTGCCAGCCTTGCCGAACATGCCCTTCATGGCCTGTTTCAGCATGCCGCCCTTACCCATCTTGCCCATCTTCTTCATCATGTCCGCCATCTGGCGGTGCATCTTCAGAAGCTTGTTGAGGTCGCTGACCTCCATCCCGGCACCGGCGGCGATCCGCTTCTTGCGGCTGGCCTGGAGCAGGGCGGGGTTGGCACGCTCGCGCTTGGTCATCGACTGGATCAGCGCGATCTGCTGTTTCAGGACCCGGTCGTCGAGACCGGCGGCGTCCATCTGCTTGGCCATCTTGCCCATGCCCGGCAGCATGCCCATCATGCCCTGCATGCCGCCCATCTGGATCATCTGTTCCAGCTGCATCTTGAGGTCGTTCATGTTGAACTGGCCCTTGGCCATGCGCTTCATCATGCGCTCGGCCTGTTCCATCTCGATGGTGTCCTGGGCCTTTTCGACCAGGGCAACGATATCGCCCATGCCCAGGATGCGGCCGGCGATACGCTCGGGCTCGAAGGTTTCGAGCGCGTCCATCTTCTCGCCCAGACCGACAAAGCGGATCGGCTTGCCGGTCACCGCGCGCATGGACAGAGCAGCGCCGCCGCGCCCGTCGCCGTCCATCCGGGTCAGCACCACGCCCGAGATGCCGATCTTGGCGTCAAACTCCTCGGCCACCTCGACGGCGACCTGGCCGGTCAGGCCATCGACCACCAGCAGGGTTTCGCGCGGGGTGACGACGTTGCGGACATCCTCGACCTCTTGCATCAGCACCTGGTCGATATGCAGGCGACCGGCGGTGTCGAGCATGTAGACGTCATAGCCGCCCATCATCGCCTGCTGCTTGGCGCGCTTGGCGATATCCACGGGTTTCTGGCCCGGCACGATCGGCAGGGTATCGACGCCGATCTGCGCGCCCAGCACCGCCAGCTGATCCATCGCCGCCGGGCGATAGACGTCGAGCGAGGCCATCAGCACCTTCTTGCCCTCGCGCTCTTTCAGGCGCTTGGCCAGCTTGGCCGTGGTGGTGGTCTTGCCGCCACCCTGAAGGCCGACCATCAGGATCGGTGCCGGCGGGTTGTCGATCTTCAGCTTGCCGGGGTCTTCTTCGCCGCGCAGCACGTCGACCAGCGCGTCATGCACGATCTTGACCACCTGCTGGCCCGGCGTGACCGATTTGGTCACCGCCTGACCGGTCGCCTTGTCCTGCACCGCCTTGACGAAGTCACGCGCCACCGGCAGCGAGACGTCGGCCTCGAGCAGTGCGACGCGCACCTCGCGCAGGGCGGTCTTGACGTCTTCTTCGCTCAGCGCGCCCTGCTTGGTCAGGCGGTCGAAGACGCCAGAGAGGCGTTCGGACAGATTTTCAAACATGGCTCTCCGGCTCCTTTTGCCTGTTGCGGTGGCGCCCCCAAGGTAGGAAGCGGTGGATCAATACACAATCGCCTCCACGGGCGTAACACGCTGGTGGAGGGCGATCCCCGGACAATACCGGGGACCGGAAGGTTTGACGCTTCCGGACAGTTGCGGCGGGATTACGCGGATCGGGCCGGGGAGTCAAGCCGCGCGGGCAAGAGGGGGCGCTGCCCCTGTCACCTGCGGTGACTCCCCCGGGATATTTTCAGCAAGAGGAAAGAGGCAAGTCTGTCTCTTCATTTCGCCACAAATACTCCGGAGCGCGAGGCAG
This sequence comes from Ruegeria sp. YKSD163, assembly GCF_059612905.1. Classification (NCBI taxonomy): domain Bacteria; kingdom Pseudomonadati; phylum Pseudomonadota; class Alphaproteobacteria; order Rhodobacterales; family Roseobacteraceae; genus Ruegeria; species Ruegeria sp. YKSD163. The sequence goes on along the minus strand of NZ_JBXWRM010000005.1, from coordinate 129,816 downwards.
CGCCTCGCATGGATCAGAAATCAAGCCCCAGATCGACGGTGCGATAGGAATGGGTCAGCGCGCCTGAAGAGATGTAGTCCACGCCGGTGGCGGCGATCGCGGCGACCGTGTCGAGGGCGACATTGCCGCTGGCCTCGGTGATCAGGCGCCCGCGCGCCATCCGCACCGCCCGCGCCAGTGTCTCTGTGTCCATGTTGTCGAGCAGTACCGCATCGGCGCCGCCCACTGCCAGTACCTCTTCCAACTGGTCTAGGCGGTCGACCTCGATCTCGACTTTGACCATATGCGAGGCGCGGGCGCGGGTCGCTTCGAGGACCGGGCGGATGCCGCCGGCGGTGGCGATATGGTTGTCCTTTATCAGGATCGCGTCGGACAGCGAATAGCGGTGGTTGAAGCCGCCCCCATGCAGCACCGCCTGTTTCTCGACCAGCCTGAGACCCGGCGTGGTCTTGCGGGTGCAGGTGACGCGCGCGTCGGTGCCGTGGGTTTCGGCCACCAGCGCGGCGGTCAGGGTTGCGACGCCGCAAAGCCGCCCGGCAAAGTTCAGCGCCACCCGCTCGGCCGACAGGATCGCGGCGGCCTCGCCCTCGATCACCATCAGTGTGTCCCCGGCGGCGCAGGTCAGGCCATCGGGCAAAAGCGTGTCGACCCGCAGCGCCGGGTCGACCAGCCGGAAGGCCAGCGCGGCGACCTGCATGCCCGAGACGGTGGCGGCGGAGCGGGCGTTCAGCCGGGCGCGGTAACGGGTGCCGGGTGCGATCACGGTGCGGGTGGTGATGTCGCCATAGGTTCCCAGATCCTCCATCAGCGCGGCGCGCACCAGCGGTTCCAGGATCAGGTCGGGCAGGGGGGCATGGGTCATGGCGGGTCCTTGGGTCAAAGCGTGTTGCGCAGCGCCAGCGCCTGCTCCAGCGTCAGGTCCGAGCGCTGGCCGGGGCCGGGCGCGGCCTGCGGGAAATCGGTGCGGTAATGCGCGCCGCGGCTTTCCTGCCGCATCAGGGCGGCGGCGGCAATCATCGTGGCGGTGGCGGTCATGTTGGCAAGCGCGTCGCAAGGGGGATGCGCGGCCTCGATCTGCGCGATGGCGCGCAGGGCGCGGCGCAACCCGTCACCATCGCGGACCACGCCCACATGATCGGTCATGATCCGGCGCAGTTCGGCAACCGCCTGCGCATCGGGCGCATCACCGCCGGGGGCAAAGGTTATTTCGACCCGCGCCGCAACGGTCTGGCGCACCTGCCGGGCGATGTCGCGGGCGCAGGCGCGGGCAAAGACCAGCGCCTCCAGCAGCCCGTTCGAGGCCAGCCGGTTGGCGCCATGCAACCCGGTCGAGGCGGCCTCGCCACAGACCCAGAGGCCCGGCAGGCTGCTTTTCCCATCTAGGTCGGCGGCCACGCCTCCCATATGGAAATGCGCTGCCGCCACCACCGGGATCGGGGCAGAGAGCGGGTCCATTCCCGCCTCGGCACAGGCGCGGGCGACGGCGGGAAACAGGGTGGGCAGATGCGCGCCGATGGCCGCGCGGGTATCCAGCGCGGGGGCATTGTCCGCCTGTGTTTGCAGATAGACGGCGCGGGCGACCACGTCGCGCGGCGCCAGTTCGCCGTCGGGATGCAGCGCGGACATGAAGCGCTGGCCATGCCGGTCGATCAGGATCGCGCCCTCGCCGCGCAGCGCCTCGGTCGCCAAGGGCGCGGGATCGACGCCGGTGGCGATGGCGGTGGGGTGGAACTGTACAAATTCGGCATCGGCGATCCGCGCGCCGGCGCGGGCGGCCATGCCCAGCGCCTGACCCCGGATGCGGGCGGGATTGGTGGTCTGGGCATACAGCCCCGCTGCCCCGCCTGCCGCCAGCAAAACGGCGGGCGCGCGCAGGGTGACGGGGGCCGACCCCTCGGGCGCGGCCGAGGCGAGGCAGACGCCGGTGACCCACCCGGCCTCGACCAGCAGGCGTGCGACCTGGGCGCCTTCGAGGACCTGGACCGACCGGGTCTGCCGCAACTCCGCGATCAGGGCGCGCATGATCTCGGCCCCGGCCTGATCGCCCTTGACCCGCACCACGCGGGCGGCTGAATGCGCCGCCTCGCGCGACATCACATAGCCGCCGTCGCGGGTGCGGTCGAAGGTGGTGCCCAGATCGGTGAGGTCGAGGATATGCGCGCGTGCGGCCCGGGTGACGTAATCGGCCACCTCTTGCAGCACCGTTCCCGCGCCTGCGCGCAGCGTGTCGCGCGCATGCGCCTCGGGCGTGTCGGCGGGGTCCATCGCGGCGGCCACGCCGCCCTGCGCCCAGGCCGAGCTGGCGCCATGGCCCAGCGGATCGGGCGAGATCATCAGCACCGGGTGGGGCGCCAGTTTCAGTGCCGCATAGATCGCGGCCAGCCCGGCGCCGATGATGACCACGCGGTCGGTGCGCAGGTCCTGCATCGGGGCCTCAGACCCCCAGTTGCCGGCTGAGGTCGATCATCCGCTGCACCGCCAGCCGCGCCCGTTGGGCGACGGTTGGGTCGACCTCGACCTGACCGGTCATGTTATCGAGCGCATAAAGCACCTTTTCCAACGTGATCTTCTTCATATAGGGGCACATGTTGCAGGGGCCGACAAAATCGACCTCGGGCAGGGCATCGGCGATGTTCGAGGCCATCGAACATTCGGTGATCAGCAGCGCCTTTTGTGGCATCTCCCGCGTGACATAGTCGATGATGCCGCTGGTCGAGCCCGAGAAATCGGCCTCGGCCACCACATCGGGGGGGCATTCGGGATGGGCGATCAGCCGGGTGCCAGGGTTCCATTCGCGGAAGTCGCGCAGGTCGCGGGCGCTGTATTGCTCGTGCACGATGCACGACCCCTCCCACCAGACCACGTTCTTTTGCGGTACCTGGGCTGCCACGTTCTGGGCCAGGTATTGGTCGGGGGTCATGATGATCGTGTGCTCGGGCAGGGCGGCCACGATCTGGGCGGCGTTGGAGGAGGTGCAGCAGATATCCGAGGCGGCCTTTACCTCGGCGGTGGTGTTCACATAGGACACAACCGGCGCGCCGGGATATTTCGCTCGCATCTGGGCGATGCCGTCGGCGGTGATGCTTTCGGCCAGCGAACAGCCCGCCTCCATATCGGGCATCAAGACGGTCTTGTCGGGGCTGAGGATCTTGGAGGTCTCCGCCATGAAATGCACGCCGCATTGCACGATCACATCGGCATCGGTGCGGGTGGCTTCGATCGCCAGTTGAAGGCTGTCGCCGACGAAATCGGAAATGCCGTGATAAATCTCCGGCGTCATGTAGTTGTGGCCCAGGATCACGGCGCCGCGTTCGGCCTTGAGCTGGTTGATGGCGCGGACATAGGGCGCATGGATGGCCCAGTCGGCGGGGGTGACCACACGCGCCATTCGGGCGTATTCCGCGCTCATCTCTGCGGCGAGTGTGGGCGATGGGGCAAGGTCATACTTGTCGGCGAGGCCGGCACGCATTGCGGGAAGGTCGAACACGGGGCGATAGGTCCTGCCAGTTGCGAGGGGGTGGCGTTGAAATAGGGGTATTTGACGCCGCTGGCCATAGGGGGTGATGGGAAGTTTTCCCGAAAGATAGCCGCTTGTTGGAACGTCGTGACTTTATCTTCATGGTTGTTTGTTTGCAAACAAACAGTAATTTTGATGCGTTGGGCTAAGGCTTGGAATTCTTTCCTCATTGAGTTCATTGGCGGGCGAACGACGCAACGCGCGGTGAACTGGTCGCGCATGGGTTGCGAGGCAATGGGGTTCGCGGCAAGAGGGGTGGATTGACTTGTCAGGGAACCCGACCATGGACGCCTCTTCGGCCTATCAGGACACATTGCCCGTTTCCTCGGACGCGCTGCTTGGCCAGCTTGACGACTGGGGACTGGCCTATCGACTGTTTACCCATGTGCCGCTCAGAACGGTCGAAGACGCCAAGGCGGTCGAGGGGGAGCTGACCCGGCCCGGAGAACGGGCGTTCCGGATCAAGAATCTGTACCTGCGCGACAAGAAGAAGCGCAACTATCTGGTGACGCTGGAGCAGGATCGTGAGATCGACCTGAAGGCGCTGGGCGCGGTTCTGGGCGCGGGCAACCTGTCCTTTGGCTCGGCGGACCGGCTGTTGCAGAATCTGGGTATCTGGCCGGGTGCGGTCAGCCCGCTGGCGATGATCAACGGGGTTGGGCAGGGGGTCAGGCTGATCATGGATGCCGCGGTGCGCGAGGCCGAGGTGGTCTATATGCATCCGCTGGTCAATGATCGCACAATCGCGATGGCGCGCGCGGACCTGATGGCGTTTCTCGACCGCATCGGGTGCGAGGTGACCTGGCTGGACGGAGCCGAACGCGCCTGACGGCGCGTGCCTGCGGCGCGAGTATTTTCAACCAGAAAGAAGCAGGGGGTCAGACCTCGTCCGCCAGCGCCATGTCCAGGGCGGCGGCGACATGGGCCGCCGAGGGGTTGACGAAGAGATGCCCGCCGGCGCGAAAGGTGATGTCGTCCACATGGTCGGGAAAGGCCAGTGGCAGTTCGGTACAAGCCAGCAGGATCGCGGTGCCCGGTTCGGCGTGGCGGTCGCAAAAGGCCAGCAGGCGCGGGCGCGCGTTTTCCGAGACGCCTGCGTAAAGGTCTTCGTCGATCAGCGCCTGCATTTCTGCGATGTCCTCCGGGGATAGGGGAGGATTCGCCATGACCCCGGCGGTGGATAGGGCGCTGGCATAATCGCGCGCCTGCATGGTGACGGTGGTGCCCAGTACCAATGCCCGGGGGCAGCCGGTATTGGCGGTGGCTCGTGCGGTGGCGTCAAAGATCGACAGAACCGGCATCTCGACCCCCCGGCGGATTGCATGCAGCCGCGCATGCGGCGTGTTCGAGGCGATCACCGCGAAATCGCAGCCAGCCCCTTGCAGGGTCAGCAGGGCGGTGCGAAAGACCGCATCGAAGCCCGCCCAGCTGGCCTCGTCTCCGGGGCGGCCGCGCAGGGCGCGGGTCTGTGCCTGGGTGACGGATTCGATGGTCATCGGGGGGATTGGCAGCGGAGCGCCATGGCCGCGCGCGGCAAAGAAGCGCCCGGCCCCCTGCGCGATGGCGCGATAATAGTCGATGGTCGAGGGCCAGCCGACGCCGCCGAGTATGCCGATCTTCTTCATGGGGCCTCCGGATTGGTGGGGTCTGGTGCAGCGTCCTGCGGGAGGCGCGAAATTGCCAGCACAAATCTTGCGACGGAAGATTTGTGTTGCAGAGGCGAACGTAGCGCGTGAAAAGTTGGGGTTATTGTTGAGATCTGCACAGTTTGAGGCCGTAAGTCGAATGGAGAATTGGGACGAGGTGCGGACCGCCTATCAGGTGGCGCGCATGGGAACAGTCAGTGGTGCCGCCGAGGTGCTGGGTGTGCATCATGCCACCGTGATCCGCCATATCGACGCGATCGAGGCGCGGCTGGGCGTCAAGCTGTTCCAGCGCCACGCGCGCGGCTATACCCCGACCGAGGCGGGGCTGGACCTGCTCAGGGTGGCGCAGGCGACCGACGATCAGTTCAGTCAGCTTGTCGGGCGGCTCAAGGGTGTGGGCGACGATGTCTCGGGTGAGCTGGTGGTAACCTCATTGGAATCGCTGGCGCCGCTGGTGGTACCAGTGCTGGGGGCGTTCCAGCGCAAGCATTCGGGTCTGATTGTGCGATATCTGACCGGCGCGCGCCTGTTCCGGCTGGAATATGGCGAGGCGCATGTGGCGATCCGGGCCGGGCGGGTGCCCGACCAGCCCGACAACGTGGTGCAACCCTTTATCGATCAGGAGGTGGGGCTTTATGCCAGCCGGGGCTATGTGGCGCGGCGCGGGATGCTCAAGGGACCCGAGGACCTGAAAAACCACGAGTTTGTCGGCAGCGATGACGAGAACAGCCGGGCACCTTTCTATATCTGGCTGCGCCAGAACGTGCCGCCCGAGGCGATTTCGTTTCGTTGTTCCGATACCTACTCCGCCGGGCACGCGGTGCGGGCGGGGGCCGGGATCGGCTTTGTGTCGCGCTGGGCCGCCGCGCGCGACCCGGATCTGATCGAGATGCTCCCTGCAGAAGAGGAATGGTCGGGCAAGCTGTGGCTCGTGACCCATGTCGACCTGCATCGCACGCCCAAGGTGCAGAGCTTTCTGAAGTTCCTCAAGCAGGCTGCGCGCGAATGGGAGGTCTGAGTCCCGAGGGGCGGGGTCATCTGGCGATGCTCTGCTTTTCGGCGCTGGTGGCAGGCAGCTTCTCGCTTGGTTCGATGGTGGCCAACGAGATCGCTCCGGCGGCGCTGAACGCGGTGCGGTTCGGGATTGCCGCGGTGGTGATTGGCATCGCGGCGGCGGCTACGACCGGCATTCCGCGCGCGGCGTTACGGGCGCCTTGGCGCTATGCGCTGCTGGGCGGGCTGTTCGCCGCCTATTTCGTTCTGATGTTCGAGGGGCTGAAGACGGCACCGCCGGTCAGCGCGGCGGCTGTGTTCACCCTGACCCCGGTTCTGTCGGCGGTTGCGGGCTGGGTGCTGCTGCGGCAGGTCACCACGCCGCGCATGGCGCTGGCGCTCGCGATCGGGGCAGGAGGCGCGCTGTGGGTGATCTTTCGCGCCGACTGGGCCGCGCTCAAGGCATTTCAGATCGGACGGGGTGAGATCGTCTATTTCTGGGGCTGCGTGGCGCATGCGATCTATACGCCGATGGTGCGGCGGCTGAACCGGGGTGAGCCCGCGGTGGTGTTCACGCTGGGAATGCTGGTGGCGGGCTGTCTGCTGCTGACCCTTTATGGCTGGGGGGACCTGCGGTCGACCGATTGGGCGGCGCTGCCCCCCATCGTCTGGATCGGGCTCTTGTATGTGTCGATCTGCGCCAGCGCGATGACATTTGTGCTGCTGCAATTCGCCACCCTGCGACTGCCCTCGGCCAAGGTGATGGCCTATACCTACCTGACCCCGACCTGGGTGATCTGCTGGGAGATCGCGCTGGGCAATGGCGCGCCGGGCGGACTGGTGCTGGTGGGGATCGCTATGACGGTGGTGGCGCTGGTCATGCTGTTGGAAACACCGACGCGGCGGGGATAGCCGGGCGGCTCATCCGCCCGGTTGGGCGTCTTCGCCCAGTTCCGTCGCAAGAAAGCGCTCGAACGCATCCAGATTGACCGGCTCGAACTGACCGAACCCCTGCATCCAGACCGAGGCCTGCCGCAGCGCGTCTGGTTCCAGCTTGCACCATTTCACCCGGCCGCGTTTTTCTTGCGTGATCAGCCCGGCACGGGTGAGGATCACCAGATGTTTCGAGATCGCCGCAAGCGACATCTCGAACGGTTCGGCCACATCGGTCACGGCCATGTCATCCTCGAGCAACATCGCGAGGATCGCGCGCCTTGTAGGGTCGGCAAGCGCCGAAAAGACATCGTCGAGCGGGTCTGACATGATCTGCCAGAAACATATGCGGCTTGGATCGTCAACCGTTTGGTTGAATATGCATTTCTGGCGGTTTTGGTCCCGGACTTGCCTGCGGCGCATTTGCACCCTGTTTTGGAGGGTGATAAATGCATTTTTATTTCAATGGGTTGGGTTTGGAATTGCTGAGGTGACAGAGGCGTTGACTCTGTGCCCCGGCCCCCTTAGCACATGCCCAAGACTGCGTAGGGGTGCCGCCCGTGACCGAAGACGACCAAAAGCAGCGATTGACGCAGCTTGAGGCGCGGATCGAAGCGGCCAAGAAGGCCCGCGAAATCGGCACCAAACGCGCGGATGCAAGCCATGCCCAAGGCGAATTGGCCTGGCGGATGGTGATCGAGATGGTTTCCGGTCTGGGGATCGGTTTTGGCATCGGGTACGGGCTGGACAGCCTGTTCGGGACGATCCCGATATTCCTGGTGCTGTTCACATTGCTGGGTCTTGGCGCCGGGGTGAATGTCATGCTCCGCAGCGCGCGCGAGATCCAGGCGAAGACAGAGGCCGAAGCCGCGCAGGCAGCGGTCGAGAGAGACGAGAGGGACTAGACGTGGCAAGCGAAGCACAGGCCGCAGACAAGGCAGCAGAGGGTGGTAGCCTGGTCTTCCACCCGATGGATCAGTTCATCGTCAAGCCGCTGTTCGGCGACGGCGCGGTGGGCATGTTCACCATCACCAACTCGACCCTGTGGATGGGTCTGGCGGTGCTGGCGATCATCGGTCTCTTGGTGCTGAGCACCTCGAAACGCGCCATCGTGCCGGGCCGCATGCAGTCGATCGCGGAACTGGCCTATGGTTTCATCTACAAGATGGTCGAGGACATCTGCGGCAAGGACGGGGTGAAATATTTCCCCTATGTCATGACCCTGTTCATGTTCATCGTGACCGCCAACTTCCTGGGCCTGCTGCCCAAGTCGTTCACCACCACCTCGCATTTCGCGGTGACCATGGTGCTGGCGCTGGCGGTGTTCCTGACCGTGACCATCCTGGGCTTCGTTAAGAACGGCGCCGGGTTCCTGAGCCTGTTCTGGGTGTCGAGCGCGCCGCTGGCCCTGCGCCCGATTCTGGCGATCATCGAGCTGATTTCCTACTTCGTGCGCCCCGTCAGCCACTCCATCCGTCTTGCCGGCAACGTCATGGCAGGCCACGCGGTGATCAAGGTTTTCGCAGGCTTTGCTGCCATCGCCGCGATCAGCCCGGTTTCGGTTCTGGCGATCACCGCCATGTACGGTCTCGAGGTGCTGGTGGCCTTTATCCAGGCCTATGTGTTCACCATCCTGACCTGCGTCTACCTCAAGGACGCGCTGCACCCGCATCACTAATCTCAGCGGCGGGCCCGTGCCCGCCCTGTGTATCCAACACCCTGACATTCAACTTCCAATCGTAAGGAGACACATCATGGAAGGCGATCTCGCACATATCGGCGCAGGCCTGGCAGCAATCGGTTCCGGCGCAGCCGCAATCGGCGTGGGCAACGTGGCCGGCAACTTCCTGGCCGGCGCCCTGCGCAACCCCTCGGCCGCCGCGTCGCAAACCGCGACCCTGTTCATCGGCATCGCATTCGCAGAAGCCCTGGGGATCTTCGCGTTCCTCGTCGCTCTGCTGCTGATGTTCGCCGTCTAATTCGCGGAACCTGATCCTTACGCGCAGGTGGGCCCAGGCCATAGCGGCCCACCTGTTGTAAAGACAACGTTCCGACGGAGGACAACATGGCGACTGAAACAACCGGAGCTGTCAGCACCTGCGTCGATTCCCATGGCTCTGCCATCGGCATGCCGCAGCTGTGTTTCGACTGGTTCCCGAACCAGATCTTCTGGCTTGTCATCACGCTGGTCGTCGTCTTTCTGGTCCTGTCGCGCGTGGCCCTGCCGCGTATCGCGGCGATCTTGGCCGAGCGTCAGGGGACCATCACAAACGACCTCGCCGCTGCAGAAGACCTGAAAGCCAAGGCCGCCGCAGCGGAAGAAGCCTATATCAAGGCGCTTGCCGATGCCCGCGCCGAGGCACAGCGTATCGCCGCCGAGGCTCGTGCCGAGATTCAGGCTGGCCTGAACGACGCCATCGCCAAGGCCGATGCCGAGATTGCCGCCAAGGCCGCTGAATCGGAGAAGGTGATTGCCGGTATCCGTGCCGGTGCGCTGGAAAGTATCGAAGCGGTTGCCAAGGATACTGCCGAGGCACTGGTCGATGCGCTGGGTGGCAAGGCCGACGTGGCCTCTGTTGCCGGTGCCGTCGAGCAGCGGATGAAAGGATAAGAGACATGCGTAACATTCTCGCCCCTGTCCTGAGCCTTGTCCTGATCGCTGGTATCGCCAGCCCGGCCCTTGCCGCGAGCGGCCCGTTCTTCTCGCTGAAGAACACCGATTTCGTGGTGACCATTGCGTTCCTCGTCTTTGTCGCGGTCCTGTTCTACTTCAAGGTGCCGTCGATGATCGGCGGGGCTCTGGACAAGCGCGCCGAAGGCATCCAGTCGGACTTGGACGAAGCCCGTAAGCTGCGTGAAGAAGCGCAAAGCCTCTTGGCCTCCTTCGAGCGCAAGCAGAAGGAAATGCAGGGCCAGGCCGATGCCATCGTGGCTGCGGCCAAGGACGAAGCAGAGCGTGCAGCGGAGCAGGCAAAGGTGGATCTGCAGGCGTCGATCGCCCGTCGTCTGGCCGCTGCCCAGGACCAGATCGCCTCGGCCGAGGCGGCAGCGGTCAAGGACGTGCGCGACCGGGCCATCGCTATCGCGGTTGCCGCCGCCGGCGATGTGATCGCCAGCAGCATGACTGCGACCGAGGCCAACAAGCTGATCGATGCCGGCATTGCCGATGCGGGTGCCAAGCTGCACTGACGTCAACAGCATGTACCGATCTGGAAAACCCGGCCGATGGTCGGGTTTTTCGTTTCCAAAGATGTTGTCAGGGTAGTTGTCGGGGCGCGGTTCAGCTACGCCCTGCTTCATGTTCCAACCGCTGCCGGGCGATCGCTTCGTTGCGTTCGGCCTTTTCCTGATCGGCCAGACATTGCTCGACATAGCTCAGATGGTCGGACACGGCGGCGCGGGCACCTGCCGGGTCGCGCTCTTGCAAGGCTGCGTTGATGGCGCGGTGCTGGTCCAGGATCGCCTCGCGCGTGGTACGCTGGTGGAACATGATCTTGCGGTTATAGAACACGCCCTGCCGCAGCAGGTCGAACATCGAGCGCAGCATATGAAGCATCACCACGTTGTGGCTGGCCTCGATGATCGCCATGTGAAACTCGGCATCCAACCGGGCCTCGTCCTCGCTCCTTCCGCGTTTATGCGCCTCGACCATCTTGTCAAAGATTGCCTGGATCACCTTGAGGTCGCTTTCCGAGCCTAGCCGCGCCGCGCGTTCGGCGGCCAGCCCCTCGATATCGCGGCGGAACGAGAGATAGTCGAACATCGCCTCTTCATGCGAGGCGAACAGTCGGGTCAGCGCGGGCGAGAAGGCATTGCCCAGAACCTCGGCCACAAAGATGCCCGAACCCGCCCGCGACACCAGCAGACCCTGTTCCTGCAATTCGGCCACCGCGTCGCGCAGCGATGGGCGTGACACGCCCAGCCGCTCGGCCAGGTCACGTTCGGCGGGCAGCCGTTCGCCTGGTCGCAGGATACCTTGCAGGATCAGCATCTCGATCTGGCGCACGACCGAGGTCGACAGTTTTTCGGGTTGGACTTTCTGGAATGGCATATGCGGGCGGGGCCTCTGAATGTGGTCAAAACATATGACCGGGCGCGGCAGGACGCAACAGGGCGCGTTCACGTCCTCTGTAACATTGGTCAGAATTATTGACTTAAATTTCGTGCTTTCTAGTCTCACCCTTATCACAGGGAGGACCGGGGTATGAGTCTGGAAGAAATCTTTGCCACGCGGGCAGGGCGGCTGAAGGCCTCGGAAATCCGCGAGCTGCTGAAACTGCTCGACCAACCCGATATCCTGTCCTTTGCCGGTGGAATCCCCGACCCGGCGCTGTTCCCGGCCGAGGCCTTTGCGACCGCCTTTGCCGAGGCACTGACGCCGGCGCACCAGGCGCAGGCGCTGCAATATTCGATAAGCGAAGGCTACCTGCCGCTCCGCCGCTGGCTGGCCGATCACATGGGCAGGCTGGGCGTGCCCTGCGGCGCCGACAACATCCTGATCACCTCGGGTTCGCAACAGGCGCTCGATTACCTGGGCAAGCTGTTCCTGTCGCCCGGCGATACCGCGCTGGTGGGCTGGCCCACCTATCTGGGCGCGCTGGCGGCGTTCAACGCCTATGAACCGGCCTATGACCGGCTGCGGATCAACACCAACCGCGCGCCCGAAGATTACCGCACCGCGGCCGAGGCCGCCGGCGGGCGGGTCAAGATGGCCTATCTCTCGGCCGATTTCGCCAACCCGACAGGTGAGACGGTGGATGAGGCTGGACGCGAGCGCCTGCTGGATCTGGCCGAGACGCTGGACTGTGCGGTGATCGAGGACGCGGCCTATCAGGCGCTGCGCTATGACGGCACGCCGGTGCCGCCGATCCTGGCGCTTGAGATCGCGCGCAAGGGTTCGATCGAAGCCTGCCGGACGCTCTATTGCGGGTCGTTTTCCAAGACGCTTTCGCCCGGCCTTCGGGTGGGGTGGGTGGTGGCGCCGCAGGCGGTGATCCGACAGTTGGTGCTGATGAAACAGGCCGCCGACCTGCATTCCTCGACCATCAACCAGATCGCCATTCACCGGGTGGCCGAGACCCTGTTCGACAGCCATGTCGCCAGCCTGCGCGCCACCTATCGCCGCCGCCGAGACGCGATGCTGGCGGCGCTGGCCCGGCACATGCCCGAGGGCGTCGACTGGACCCGCCCCGAGGGCGGCATGTTCGTCTGGCTCACCCTGCCGCAGGGCATGGATGGCGCCGCGCTGCTGGCCCGGTCGCTGGACACGGTACGGGTGGCCTTTGTGCCCGGGCGCGCGTTCTTTGCCGATGGGTCGGGCGCCAACACTCTGCGGCTCAGCTTCTCCTGCGCCTCCGAGGAGATGATCGAAGAGGGGATGGCCCGGCTGGGCAAGTTGTTGCGCACCGGGTGAAACCCTCTGTTAACCGGAAATGATGCAGAGTGCGGCCATGCTCCGCCTGCTCTCTCTCATCGTGTTGCTGGCCGGTTGCGGCGGCCCCGGCCGCGAGTTCCGGGGCCTGCCTGCGACCCGTGTCGATGTGGGCGGCAGCGTGTTCGACGTGCGGGTGCGCGGCAATCTGGCCGAGGCGATCCGCGTCAACCCGCAATACGCCCCCCGCTTTGGCCCGATCCGCGAGCGGGCCGGGTTTGCCATGGCGCAGGTCTCGGGCTGCCGGGTGGTTGGTGTGCTGGGCGATCAGGCGGTGGCGACCGGCGTCCTCAGCTGCGACGGGCGCCCGGCCAACTGGGCGCTGCCCGCGACGATGTTGCGGTTCGACTGTTTCGAGGTGGACAGCTGGACCAGCGGTGACACCGAGTATACCGATTTCGAATGCACGCCCTATTAGGCCGGAGATCGCCATATATTGGGGATAACTCTGCCCAGCCCTCCAGATGATGGGGGTGAGGCGTTGACAGGCGGCAAGCGGCCCGGGCAGGCTGTCGGGACACTGGAATCACCGAAAGCCGCCCGCACTTGCGTTTCAACAGGCTCAAACTGACCGGCTTCAAAAGCTTTGTTGACCCGACCGATCTGATCATCGCGGACGGGCTGACCGGTATTGTGGGCCCCAATGGCTGCGGCAAGTCCAACCTGCTCGAGGCGCTGCGCTGGGTGATGGGCGAGAACCGCCCCAAGGCGATGCGCGGCGGCGGAATGGAGGACGTGATCTTTGCCGGTGCCTCCTCGCGCCCGGCGCGTAACTTTGCCGAGGTCACACTATTGCTGGACAACTCCGAGCGGTTGGCGCCCTCGGGGTTCAACGATGCCGACCAGTTGGAAATCGTGCGCCGCATCACCCGCGACGTGGGCAGCGCATACAAGGCCAACGGCAAGGACGTGCGCGCCCGTGACATCCAGATCCTGTTTGCCGATGCCTCGACCGGGGCGCATTCCCCGGCGCTGGTGCGGCAGGGTCAGATCGCCGAGCTGATCAACGCCAAACCCACCTCGCGCCGCCGTATCCTGGAAGAGGCGGCGGGGATCTCGGGCCTTTACCAGCGCCGCCACGAGGCCGAGTTGAAGCTTAAGGGCACCGAGACCAACCTGACCCGCGTGGATGATGTGCTGGAACAGCTGGGCACCCAGCTGGCGCAACTGGCGCGGCAGGCCCGGCAGGCGGCGCGCTATCGCGAGATCGGGGAACAGCTGCGGCTGGCCGAAGGGCAGCTGCTCTATCGCCGCTGGCGCGATGCCGACGAGGCGCGCGCCAAGGCCGAAGAAGTGTTGCGTCACCGTACCCTCGATGCCTCTCGTGCCGAGGCGGCCGCGCGTCAGGCCGAGGCGCTGCGCACCGAGACCGAGGCAGCGCTGCCTGCGCTGCGCGAGGAAGAGGCGATTGCGGGTGCGGTGCTCCAGCGCCTGCATGTGCAGCGCGACACGCTTAACGATCAGGAGCAGCGCGCCCGCCAGCAGATCGAGGTTCTGACAGCCCGCATCGCCCAGCTGGGCCGCGACATCGAGCGAGAGACCGGGCTGAACCGCGACGCGGGCGACACGATCGAGCGGTTGGAATGGGAGGCGCGCGAACTGTCCAAGGCCGGGGCCGGCCATGCCGACCGGCTGGCCGAGGCGGCGGAACTGGCCCGCGAGGCGGCCGCTGTCCTGCAAGAGCGCGAGGATCATCTGAGCCAGGTGACCGAGGATGTGGCGCGACTGGCCGCCCGCCACCAGTCGGCGCAGCGCCTGGTCGAAGACAGCCGCAAGACGCTGGCCCGCTCCGAGGCCGAGGAGACCCGCGCCCAGGGCGCGGTCGCGGAGGCCCACGCGGCGCTGGAGCGCGCAGGCGAGGCCTATGAGAGCGCCGAGAGTGCTGCCGAAGAGGCTGTCGAAGCCGCCGAGGCCGCCGAAGAGGCGCTGGCCGCCGCTGACGAGCTGCGTGGCGAGACCCAGGCGCGCGAGGCCGAGGCCCGCGCGCAGCTGTCCGAGGCCGAGGGCGAGCTGGGTGCCATCCGCGCCGAGACTGGTGCGCTGGCCAAACTTGTTGAGCGCGACACCGCCGAGGGCGGGCATGTGCTCGACCTGATGCGGGTTGAGCCGGGCTATGAAAAGGCGCTGGGCGCGGCGCTGGCCGATGACCTGCGCGCGCCGCTGGTCGAGGGCGAGGGGCCCTCGGGTTGGCTTGACCTGCCAGATTACACGCAAGGCCAACCGCTGCCCGAGGGCGCTGACCCGCTGGCGCGGCATGTGTCCGGCCCCGACCGGCTGAGCCGCCGCATCGCGCAGATCGGTCTGGTTGATGCCGCCACCGGCGCCCGCCTGCAAGCGGCTCTGAAACCCGGTCAGCGGCTGGTCAGTCTCGAGGGCGATCTGTGGCGCTGGGACGGGTTCCGCGCTTGGGCGCAGGACGCCCCCAGCGCGGCGGCGATGCGGCTGGAACAGCTCAACCGGTTGGAGGCGTTGAAGCAGGAACTGGCCCAGGTCAGCGCTCGGGCCGAAGGCGCGCGCGCCGCCCATGACCGCCTGTCGCAGCGCCTGCGCGAGGTGACCGAGGCCGACCGTCAGGCCCGTGAGGCCCGCCGTGCCGCCGATCAGCGCATGGCCGATGCCGCCCGCTCCCAAAGCCGGGCCGAGGCCGAGCGCAACCTGGCCCAGGGGCGTCTGGAAACGCTGGGCCTGGCCGTCACCCGCCACAAGGAAGACGCGATGGCCGCCCGCGCGCAGCTGCGCGAGGCCGAGGCCGGGCTGGCTGATCTGGGCGATCTCGACACCGCCCGCGCTTCGGTCGAGGATATCCGCCACACGGTCGAGGCGGCGCGGATCACCATGCTGACCCACCGCTCGACCCATGACGAGGTGCGCCGCGAGGGCGAGGCCCGCACCAAGCGCAGCCAGGAGGTCACCAAGGACCTCAGCGGCTGGCGCCACCGGTTGGAAACCGCGGGCAAGCGCATTGCCGAGCTGGAAGAACGCAAGGCCGCCTCGGAGGAAGAACTGACCGAAGCGATGCAGGTGCCCGGCGAGATTGCCGAAGCGCGTGAGGACCTGGCGGAGCAAACTGAAACGGCCGAGGCTCGCAGGGCCGAGGCCGCGGATCGGCTCGCCGCAGGCGAGACGAAACACCGCGAGGCGGCCCTGGCCGAGCGCGAGGCGGCGCGTCTGGCGTCCGAGGCCCGCGAGGGCCGGGCAGCCGCCGAGGCCCGGGCCGAGGCCGCCCGCGAGACCATGCAGGCCGCCGCCGAACGCATCGCCGAGGAACAGCAACTGACCCCGAACCAGCTGTTGGCGAAGCTGGCGGTTGAGCCGGACGCCATGCCCGACAGTGACGCGCTTGAGGCCGAGGTCAACCGTCACAAACGCCAGCGCGACGCCATGGGCGCGGTCAACCTGCGCGCCGAAGAGGACGCGCGCGAGGTGCAGGAAGAATTCGACTCGCTGTCCAAGGAAAAGGGCGATCTGGAAGAGGCGGTCAAGACCTTGCGCAGCGGCATCGCCAGCCTCAACCGCGAGGGGCGCGAGCGCTTGCTCACTGCATTTGAGCAGGTCAATTCGAACTTTGCCATGCTGTTCCGCCACCTGTTTGGCGGCGGCGAGGCCAATCTGGTCATGGTCGAAAGCGACGATCCGCTGGATGCGGGGCTGGAGATCATGTGCCAGCCGCCGGGCAAGAAACTGTCGACCCTGTCGCTCTTGTCGGGGGGCGAGCAGACGCTGACCGCGATGGCGCTGATATTTGCGGTCTTCCTGGCCAACCCGGCGCCGATCTGCGTGCTCGACGAGGTCGACGCGCCGCTTGACGATGCCAACGTGACGCGGTTCTGCGATCTTCTGGACGAGATGTGCCGTCAGACCGACACAAGGTTCCTGATCATCACCCACCACGCGGTGACCATGGCGCGGATGGACCGGCTGTTCGGCGTCACCATGCAGGAGAAGGGCGTCAGCCAGCTGGTCTCGGTCGACCTCAAGAAGGCCGAGGCGCTGGTCGCCTGATCCGCCTCACCGCAACGTGACTGGGGGCGCAGGGGCTGCCGGACTAGGTTTGACCCATGATCCTGCGCCTTGCCCTTGCCTGCACCCTTTTCACGACCCCGTTGATGGCCACCGAATGGCGCCTGAAAGAGGGTGACCGCCCCCTGAATGCTGCGGAGCTACAGGCGCTGGCCGGGCGCACGCTGACCTTCTACGACGATGGCCGCTCGACCTATTCGGCGGGGGGCTCGTTTTCCTACACCTATTCCCCGGCCAATGGTGGCGGAACTGCGTTCGGGACCTATCACATCGCCGAGGATGGCAGCATCTGCACTCTGTTCCGCAACGGCCTCAGCCGCTGTGACCTCTACGTCCTGAACGGCACCCGGCTGCTGCTGATCACCGAAGCGGGCGAGCGGTATCCGGTCCGGCCAGAGTGAGGCGGGCCCTCACAACCGGTTGAGCAGCTCTGCCGTGGGCCAGGCGTCGGCGGGCAGGCCCAGCCGGGCCTGTTCGGCCTGTACGGCTGCGCGTGTGCCCGCACCCAGGATCCCGTCGATCTTGCCCACGTCATGGCCGCGCGCCTGCAACTTCTGTTGCAGCGCTTTCATTCCCGCGCCGTCCAGCCCGGGCGCGGGATTGCCGGCGTCATAGACCTGCCCGCCCTCCAGCCTTGTGCCGAAATAGGCCGCCGTCAGCACATAGACAAAGCTCTGGTTCCATTCGAAATAGACGTCGAAATTGGGATAGGCGAGGAAGGCCGGCCCCTTATGCCCCTGCGGCAGAATCAGCGAAGCGGGCAGATCGGCAAGGTCGCCCGCGCGCGAGCGCACGCCCATGGCCTGCCAGTCCGCCGTGTTACGCGGCTTGCCCGGCCCGCTCAGCGACCAGTCCATCCGGGCGGGGAGGGTGACCTCTTGCAGCCAGGGCTCGTTCGGACGCCAGCCCAGATGCGACAGCATCCGCGCGCCCGACATCAGGGCATCCGGTGCCGAGGTCTTGAGGGTCACATGCCCGTCGCCATCGCCGTCGACGCCGTTTTTAAGGATATCGCGCGGCAGCATCTGCACCATGCCGATCTCGCCCGCCCAGGCGCCGGTGGTGCGGGCAGGGTCGAAATCGCCATGGCTGTAAAGCTCGATTGCGGCGAATATCTGCGGCCGGAACAGCTCGGGCCGGCGGCAGTCATGCGCCAGCGTGACCAGCGCATTGCGGGTGTTGAAATCGCCCTGATAGCCGCCAAAATCGGTCTCGAACGCCCAGAACGCCAGAAGCACCCCGCGCGACACGCCGTATTCCGCCTCGATCCGGTCGAACACCGCATCGTATTTGCGCCCCATCGCCTTGCCGGTCTCAAGCCGGTTTTGTGAGATCAGACGGCGCGAGAATTCGACAAAGGGTTTCTGGAACACGCCCTGCGCGCGGTCGGCCCTGAGCACCTTGGCGTCCTGCGCCGCCCCCTGAAAGAAGCGGTCGACCAGTGCCGCATCGTGTCCCATCGAAACCGCCTCGGCCTTGAGACCATCGACAAAGTTCGAAAAACCGCCGCCGCATTGCGCCAGCGCCGGAGAGGCCAGCACAATAGCGGCCATGATCTGGGGAAGAATGCGCATGATGTCCTGTTGGTTTGGTTCTGTAATACGATCAGAAGATCGCCGCCAGCGCCACCAGCGTCAAGGTCAGACCCAGGGCCAGCGCCCAGACCTGCCACAGCAGGGTCACCGCGCGTTCGATCTCGCGCGGGCCGATTTCCTTGCGGCCCTCTTCGTTTACCCAGGCCAGATACCGGATTTCGCCGTGATAGCTGCGCGGTCCGGCCAGCGCGATGTTGAGCGCGCGGGCCATGGCGGCCTCGGGCCAGCCGGCATTGGGCGAGATATGGCGCTGGGCGTCCTCGACGATGCCGCGCCAGTGGCGCCAGCCATTGGACAGCAGCACGATCATGCCGCAGGTCAGTCGGGCCGGGATCAGGTTGAGCAGATCATCCAGCCGTGCAGCGGCCCAGCCGAACTGCGCATAACGCTCGTTCAGATAGCCCACCATGCTGTCGGCGGTGTTGACCGTCTTGTAAAGCAGCAGGCCCGGCAGGCCACCGACCAGAAACCAGAAGGCGGGCGCAATCACCCCGTCGCTGAGGTTCTCCGCGGCGCTTTCGATGGCGGCGCGCGCCACCTGCGGTTCGGACATGGTGGCCGTATCGCGCGAGACGATGCGGGCGACGCTGCGCCGCGCCTCGGGCAGTGACAGGCGCAGTGCATCGGCCACATCCGCCACATGCCCGGCCAGCGATTTCTGTGCCAGCAGGATGGCGCAGATCAGCACCTCGGCCACCGGCCCGAGCAGCGACAGCAGCGCGCCCACTGACAACGCCCCTACCACCAGGATCGCGGTCACCGCGACACCCTTGAGCCGGCGATGCCCGCCCTCGTTCAACTCTTCGTCCAGAACCGAGATGATGTTGCCGATCAGAACCGCCGGGTGGCGCAGGCGCGACCACAGCCAGTCGGGCTCTCCCAGCGCGGCATCCAGCAGCATGGCAAAGCCGAGGAGCAGGGCGGTGCTCATAACGCGCTCTCCAGCCGGTCCCATCCCTCGACGGGGGGCAGGCCCAGCCGCAGGAAATGGTTGGAATAGGGAAAGATGCGGCTCCAGATCCGGGCCTGGGCCAGACGGTGCTGCCAGGCGGCGGCATCATCGACGTGGTAAAGGCGAAACAGGTCGGTGCCACCCAGAAGTTCGGCGCCGCGCGCGGTCATCAGCGTGTCGAGCCGGGTGGCCTCCTGTGCCAGCCTGATACGGGTCTCTTCGGCCCATGCAGGATCGCTCAGCGCCCTTGTCCCGATGCGCAACGCCGGTCCCGACACCGCCCAGGGGCCGGTCAGGTCGTTGAGGCGCGCAATAGTGTCGGGCAGGGCGATGGCAAAGCCGAGCCGCAGCCCGGCGAGCCCCCAGAACTTGCCAAAGCTTTTCAGCACCAGGGTGCCCGGGCGCGTGGCCAGATGCGCCAGCGAGGTCTCGGGTGCCACGTCGCCAAAGCTCTCGTCGATTACGCAAAGCGCGCCTTCGGCCTCGTCCTCGGTCCAGACCCGGCCATCGGGATTGTTGGGGTGCACGATCACCCGTGCCTCGGCCGGGCCATCATCGACCACCTGCCAGCCATGGGCGGCAAAGGCGGCGGCATGTTCGTTATAGGTGGGCCGGGTGATCCGTACCCGCGCGGGACCTGCCAGCGCCGGAATGCGCGCAATCAGGGCCGAGGCGCCGGGCGCGGGCAGGATCGCCGCTGCGTCGGGCAGGTGCCAGAACCGGCGGGCGGCGCGCGTCAGTTCACCAAAGGCGCCGTGATCGGGCAGGGCGGTCCAGTCCTCGGGCATCAGCGTGCCGACCGGATAGGGCAAGGGATTGATGCCGGTCGACAGGTCGATCCAGTCGGCGTGCGCGCCGCCATACTGGCGCATCGCCCCGTCCAGCCCGCCGCCATGATCGCGGCGCGCGCGCGGATCGGTCGGATCGTCCGGCAGTGTGGGCGGATTGGCAAATCCCGTGTTCATGTTCTTGTCTTCTCCGACATCGCGACTTGCATCAAGCGGATTTCCGCCCGAAGCTCAAGGGACGAACGCGGCTTCCGGTGCGAGGGAACCGATGTTAACAATTTGTAAAGCATTTGATCAGATTACGGAGCCAAGGGAGACTGGCGCCACCAACGAACTCAAACAGAAGTGCCGGGTTTACTGTTATGCATGTGTTGATCGTCGAAAGTAACCCAGAGCTTGGCACGCTCTGGCAGCGCCACCTGCAACGTCAGGGTTTGCAGGTCACGTTAGTGACGTCGCAAGAGGATGCGATCCTGGCACTCTACCGGGCGGAGTTCGAGATTATTGTTCTGGATCTGGTGCTTGAGCAGGGCAGCGCCTTGGCGGTTGCGGATTTCGCCAGCTACCGCCGCCCGGATGCACGGGTGATTTTCGTTACCAATACGACTTTCTTTTCAGACGGTTCAATCTTTGCTCACAGTCCGAACGCCTGCGCCTATGTGCATGGCGATACGCCGCCCGAGGATCTTGCGGCGATGGTGGAACACTACGCCACCGCGCGCTGATCGCGACCATGCGGCGCGAGATGGTCGAGCTCGGGTCCGATCGGAACGATTCGGTGCGGATTGATGCTGTCATGGCTGTAATGGTAGTGCCGGATGATGTGATCCATATGCACGGTTCCCGCCACACCGGGCCATTGATACAGTTCCCGCGTATAGGCCCAGAGGTTTGGATAATCGATCAGCCGCCGCCGGTTGCATTTGAAATGCAGATGATAGACCGGATCAAAGCGGATCAGCGTGGTGAACAGGCGCCAATCAGCCTCGGTTACCTGGTCACCCATTAGGTAACGGTTGTTCGCAAGACGTGATTCCAACCAGTCCAGAGTGTCGAACAGTGGGTGCACCGCAGCGTCATATGCCTCTTGAGTCGTGGAAAATCCGCATTTGTAGACGCCATTGTTTACGTTTTCGTAAATACGCGCGTTCACCGTCTCGATTTTTTCTCGGATGCACTCCGGCCAAAAATCTTCGTGATTTCCGGTCAGGTGATCGAAGGCCGAGTTGAACATGCGGATGATCTCTGCGCTTTCGTTGGACACGATGGTCTGGCGCTCGGTATCCCACAGGATCGGCACGGTGACGCGTCCGGAATAGGCTGGGTCGGCACGGGTATAGATCTGATGGGCATAGTTCAGCCCATACAGGCGGTCACCGGTGCGGCCCTCTGTCTCGGGTGCAAAGGTCCAGCCTTGGTCCAGCATGTCGGGATGCACGACCGAAACCGGGATATGTGTGGATAAACCCTTGATTTCGCGAAAGATCAGGGTCCTGTGTGCCCAGGGACAGGCATAGCTGACATAAAGGTGGTAGCGCCCCGAGGCGGCGGCAAAGCCGCCTTTGCCGGATGGTCCGGGGGTGCCATCGGGGGTGACCCAGTTGCGGAACTGCGCCGCCGAGCGCTGGAAGGCGCCGCCGCTGGATTTGGTATCGTACCAGGTGTCATGCCAGATGCCGTCGATCAGCAGGCCCATCGCAGTCTCCTTCTGCTTTGATCAGCATCTAGGATCTGCGGTGCGGGATACCACGCCGTTGCCGCGCACCTGACCTGCGCAGGTGCACATCCGGCGCGGCCCCGCGGAAAGCACGCGGGTGCCATGCACCGAACATGAAAATCTTTGCTTGATTTTAATGGATGCTGGGGCAGGCTGATGAGGTTCGCACGGAGACGCTTTATGAGCACCTATATTTCAAAAGAAGTCGGCGAGGATCTGGCCCGGGCCCGGATCGCTGGATTGAAGAAGATGAGCCGCTTGCGGGTGGAACATATCGGTATGTTTTATACTGTACTTCGGCTTTGGCGCGACGGATTTGCCGTCGAGGCAGAAAATACGCCGCCATTACGCGGTCTGGTCGACATCTACGAGGGGTCAAACCTGCTTTATCAATGCCTGATCGTGGCCTCGGGCGCTGAAGGCGGCGAGATGGTCTATGAGTTCAAGCGGCACACGCTGGCGCAGGATCATGCCCCGCTCGACTTTGAACGCGGAGTGGACGCGCCCATCGGGTTGCTGGGCAAGGAGTAGCCTCCTCTGCCTTGCGGGCGTCCTCGACGGGCCCTGTGCAACCATGCGGGTCAGGTTGATCGAGGTCGGTCTGGTTATCGATGCGCGAACCGGGCTCGCCTACCGCATATCACCTATTGCAGATCGCCGAAGGCGCTGTTGAGCCGGTCGATCGCATCCTCGATCCGCGCCCTCTGGGTGCCAAGGTTGAAGCGCAGGAAACTCTCGCCGCCGGTGCCGAAACTGGTGCCGTGGTTCACTGCAATCTTTGCCTGTTGTTCGACCCGCTCGGTGAATTCGGCCCGCTCCATGCCCGTTCCCGAGAAATCCACCCAGGCGAGATAGGTCGCCTCGAGCGGCATCGCGCGCAAACCGGGAATGGCCGAGATGGCGCTTTCGAAGAGGCGCCGGTTCTCGTCCAGATAGGCCAGCAGCCCATCAACCCATTCCGCCCCTTCGGGAGAATATGCGGTCAGCGTCGCCATCTGCCCGGTCGAGTTCGGTGCCAGCGAGAGCGCGGCCATCCTCTTGGCGAAACGTCCACGCAGTTCGGGGTCGGGGATGATTACCTGCCCGGTATGCAGGCCCGCGATGTTGAACGTCTTGGACGGCGCAGTGAGCATCAACAGCCGGTCGACGATATCGGGCGCCGCGTTGGGCATCGGGATATGGGTGTGTCCCGGATAGACCAGGTCATGATGGATCTCGTCCGACACAAGAAGCAGATCGTGCCGCTTGGCGAAATCGGCCACCGCGCGCAGTTCCTCTTGCGTCCAGACCCGGCCGCCGGGATTGTGCGGCGAGCAGAGGATCACCATGCGCTCGTTGCCGGTCATCTGCGCGTCATAGGCGGCAAAATCCATTTCATACCGGCCATCGGTGTTGACCATCTGGCATTCCACCACCTGCCGGCCCGCATTGCGGATCACCTTGGCAAAGGCATGATAGACCGGGGTGAACAGCACGATCCCGTCGCCCGGCTGGGTATAGGTGTCAAGGCACATGCCCACACCGTTCACCAGCCCGGTGGTGGTAAAGATCGCCTCGGGCGCCACATCCCAGTCGTGGCGGCTGCGCATCCACCAGCGGATCGCGTCGGTATAGGGCTTGTCATAGTTCACATAGCCCAGGATGCCATGGTCGGTCATCTCGCGCAGCTTGGCCAGCACGTGTTCGGGCGCGCGGAAATCCATGTCGGCGACCCACATGGCCAGACCGTCCTGTGCGGGCACGCCATAGATGGGTTCCATCATGTCCCATTTCGAGCAAAAGGTTCCGTGGCGGTCGATCAGGTCGTCAAAGCTCATCTGGGTCTCCGAGGGTCAATTGTCGGCCAGAGGCTAGCCAGTTTGCCGCCATGCGCAAGGGGCGTTGCAGCAGGGCGGTCAATCGCCTAAATCGGGAGCATGAAACGTGCTATTCTCATTCATCCCGATCCGCGCCTGAAAAAGGTCTGCGCGCCCGTGGCCGATATCTCGGACGAATTGCGCGCGCTGGCAGACGACATGCTGGAGACCATGTATGACGCGCCGGGCATCGGCCTGGCCGCGCCGCAGATCGGTGTGCTCGACCGCTTGATCGTGCTGGATTGCGTCAAGGAAGAGGGCGCTGCCGCCCGCCCGCTGGTGATGTTCAACCCGCGCGTGTTGGCCGCCTCGGACGAGACCAACGTTTACGAGGAGGGCTGCCTGTCCATCCCCGAGCAATATGCCGAGGTGACCCGCCCAAAGGTGGTGGATGTCGAATGGATCGATCGTGACGGCAACTTGCAAAGCGAAACCTTTGACGGGCTCTGGGCCACCTGTGTGCAGCACGAGATCGACCATCTGGATGGCAAGCTGTTCATCGATTATCTCAAGCCGTTGAAACGCCAGATGATCACCCGCAAGATGCAGAAGCTGAAGCGCGAGCGGGCCCGGGCGTGAGCGTCCTGCCGATCCTGACCTGGCCTGATGCACGCCTGTCGCAACGCTGTGATCCGGTCGAGGGGATCGTGCCCGACGATCTGATCCGCGACATGTTCGATACCATGTATGCCGCCAAGGGGCGTGGTCTGGCGGCGCCGCAGGTGGGCGTGATGCAGCGGTTTTTCGTCATGGATGTCGGCTGGAAAGAGGGCACGCCCAGCCCGATGGCGATGATCAACCCAGTGATCATGGCCGCAGAGCGGGTGCCGGTCGAAATGGAGGAGGTGTGCCTGTCGATCCCCGGCCTCTCGATACCCGTTACCCGACACAAGGCGGTAACCGTGCAATGGACCGCGCCCGAGGGCGACATTCACATGGCCGATTTCGACGGGTTCGAGGCGCGCTGTATCCAGCACGAATTCGACCATCTGAACGGGGTCGTCACGCTGGATCATCTGGACCCGCCGGCCCGCGCCGCCATGCTTTGCGCTTTTGAGGAAAACCATCCATGACCGTCCGCCGCTGTCTGCCCTGGCCCGACAAGCATCTGCGCAGCCCCGCCGCCGAGGTGAGCGAGATCACCGACGAGATCCGCGCCATCTGGACCGACATGATCGACACGATGGAGGCGATGCCCGGTGTGGGCCTGGCCGCGCCGCAGATCGGGGTGATGCTGCGGCTGGCGGTGGTCGATGGCTCGTCCGAGCGGGGTCGCGCGGTGCGTCTGGCGAACCCCGAGATCCTGCATGCCTCGGTCGAGTTGCGTGAACATGAGGAGGCCAGCCCCAACCTGCCCGGCGTCTCGGCCAAGCTGAAGCGCCCGCGCGCGGTGACGGTGCGGTTCCTGAACGAACAGGGTCAGGTCGACCGGCGCGATTTCGTCGGCATCGAGGCGACCAGCGTGCAGCACCAGATCGACCACCTGAACGGGCGGATGTATTTCGACAATCTCAGCAAGGTGAAACGCGACATGCTGCTGCGCAAGGCGCGCAAGCTGGGAGGCTGAGGTCATGCGCGTCGTGTTCATGGGAACCCCCGATTTCTCGGTTCCGGTGCTGGAGGCGCTGGTTGAGGCCGGGCATGAGATCGCCGCCGTCTATTGCCAGCCACCGCGCCCGGCGGGGCGGGGGAAAAAGGACCGCCCGACCCCGGTCCATGCCCGCGCGCTGGAACTGGGGCTGGAGGTGCGCCACCCGGTCTCGCTGAAAGGGGCCGAGGCGCAGGCGGATTTCGCAGCACTTGGCGCCGATGTGGCGGTGGTGGTGGCCTATGGGCTGATCCTGCCGCAAGCGGTGCTGGACGCGCCGCGCCACGGCTGCCTGAATATCCATGCCAGCCTGTTGCCGCGCTGGCGCGGCGCGGCGCCGATTCATCGGGCCATCATGGCGGGCGACGCTGAAACGGGCATTTGCATCATGCAGATGGAGGCGGGACTGGATACCGGCCCCGTGCTGCTGCGCGCCGCCACACCCATCGGGGCGGAGGAGACTACTGGTGCGCTGCATGACCGCTTGTCGGCCATGGGCGCCGAACTGATCGTCGAGGCGCTGGCACATTTGCCCGAGTTGACTGCGGAGCCTCAGCCCGAGGAGGGCGTCACATATGCCGCCAAGATCGACAAGGCCGAGGCGCGGGTGGACTGGACCCGCCCGGCGGCCGAGATCGACCGGCAAATCCGGGGTCTCTCTCCCTTTCCCGGTGCCTGGACCGAGATCACGGGTGAAAGGGTGAAACTCCTCGCCTCACGCCTGGCCGAGGGGCAGGGCGCCCCCGGCGCAGTGCTGGACGATGCAATGACTGTCGCCTGCGGCACAGGTGCTATCTCACTCACCCGCTTGCAACGGGCGGGCAAAGGGGCGCAGGATGCCGACATCTTCCTGCGGGGCTGGCCCGTGCCAAAGGGAACCCGCCTGTAGAAGGGGATCGCGTATGTTCATGGTTCTGATGGGAACGGTGGTGATCGCCGGGATCGTCGGCTACATCTCCGAGAAATCGGGGTTCACTCATAACGGCTATCTGCAATCCATCATCATCTGCGTCGGTGGGGCCTTCCTGTTTTATTTCGTGCGGATCATGTTCGGGATCGGCTTCGGGTCTCCGGGGATGAACGCCTTTCTTTCGTCCATCGGGGCGCTCATCATCGTGCCCTTCCACTGGAGGAAATGAGATGCATATCGTTGTCCTGATCATCATCGGCGCCGCTGCCGGGTTTCTGGCCACCCGGCTGATGCGGATCGAGGCGGATATTCCCACCACCATGCTGATCGGCATCGTGGGCGCGCTGATCGGCGGGCTGATCCTGCGGGCGCTGTTGACGATGATGGGCTGGCTGTCGGGCTTTGTCGGCGCGGTTCTGGGGGCGCTTCTGGTGGTCTGGCTGTGGCAGACCTATCTGCGGCGGCGCTGAGACAGGCCGGAAGATGCGAGGCTCTGCCTCGCGCTCCGGAGTATTTGGGGCGAAATGAAGGGGGGGTCAGCCGCGCGTGCGCGGCGGGCGGCTTTTATAGACTGGCAGGCGCCAGCCAAAGACCAGCGATCCGGCGCGCAGACCCCAGCAGACAAACGCGCAAAGGCCCAGCGCGGGCAGAGTGGCCAGCCCCAAGCCGGTAGCGATCACCGCCGCCACCGCGCCCGCCAGCGCGCAGGAGACGTAGAGCTCACCCTGTTTCAGGACCAACGGCACCTCGTTGCAAACTACATCGCGCATCAGTCCGCCCAGACAGCCGGTCATCATCCCCATCAGCACCACGATCACCGGCGGTTGCCCCTGCGCCAGTGCGACCCCGGTGCCTGCCGCCACCGCGATGGACAGCGCGAAACTGTCCAGCCAGATCAACAGGCGATAGCGGCTTTCGACCAGGTGTGCGGTGAAAAAGACCAGCGCCGCGGCACCCGAGGCGATCAGAATATAGGCGGGCTGGCCTACCCAGAACACCGGGTCGCGGCCCAAAAGCAGGTCGCGCATGGTGCCGCCGCCCACCGCCGTCAGGCAGGCGACAAAGGCAAATCCAACCAGGTCGAGCTGCGCCCGGCTGGCCACCAGCGCGCCGGTCAGGGCAAAGACAAGGACCGAGGCGTAATCGAGCAGGGCAAGCAGGCTCACGCGCGGGCCTTCTTCGGCTTGAAGGGTTTCATGCCTGCGCGCGCCAACTCGTCGGCGCGTTCGTTTTCCGGGTGGCCCGCGTGGCCCTTGACCCATTCCCAGGTCACGTCATGGCGCGCCTGTGCCGCATCCAGCCGCTGCCACAGTTCGACATTCTTGACCGGCTTCTTGCCGGCGGTCTTCCAGCCGTTGCGCTTCCAGCCGAAGATCCAGCCGGTCACGCCGTTCTTTACATAGGCGCTGTCGGTGACCACGGTGATTTTCGAGGGCCGTTCCAGCGTTTCCAGCGCGTTGATCGCGGCCAGCAGCTCCATTCGGTTGTTGGTGGTCTCACCCTCGCCGCCGGAAAGCTCACGTTCCTTCAGCACGGTCTCGCCCTCGATGGCGCGCAACAGCACGCCCCAGCCGCCGGGGCCGGGATTGCCGGAACAGGCGCCGTCGGTATAGGCAAAGAGCTCAGGCATGGGCGCGCATCGCGATCCAGTCCTCGACCGCGCCACTGAGGCCCGGCCCGGCGCCGAAGGCGCGGTCGATAACGGTGAAACCGGCCTGCTGCAACAGATGCTCCAACGCGTCCTCCTGATGGTAGCTGTAGAACCGACCGAGGCTGTCACGCCCTTCGCCGGTTCCGAGTTTGAGGGCGATATGGAAAATTCCGCCGGGTTTCAAGGCCCGATGGAGCCGGGCGAGATGGCCGGGAAACTCGGCATGGGGGGCATGTAGCAGGCTGAAATTGGCCCAGATGCCGTCATAGGCGGCGGTATCCTCGATCTCGTCGAACCGGGCCTGACGGGCGGTGACGCCCGGGTGTTGCGCCGCCAACGCCACCATCTCGGCCGAGGCATCGACCGCCACGACCGTAAGTCCTGCCCGCGCCATTTGGGCCGCAGAGGTGCCGGGGCCGCACCCGAGATCCAGCACCCGACCGCCGCTTGGCAGCATGGCGACAAAGGCCTCCAGCAAGGGGTCGGCGGCATTGTGATCCTCGGTCAGCGCGGCATAGTCGCTGGCGCGGTCATCATAGATGCGGATTGTTTCGGGATCGCTCATAGAAAGGCCCCCACCGCCAGGCACAAGGTGACGACCGCCGTCAGTAAAAGGCGCAGTCGCATCCACCAGACCGGCGCCAGCCCCCAACTGGCAAAGGCGGCATCCAGCATCAACAGGCCCAGAAAGCCGAAGATCAGGTTGATCGCCGCGCCGGTCGGGCCGCCCCCGGTCATGAAAAAGGCCCAGAGCGCGGGCAGCACCGCAAGCGCATAGCCGGTTGCGGCGCGGCGGTCATCGGCCTTGGTCGCAAAGCCCCAGAGTACGCCGGACATGAAGGCCAGGATGATCTGGCCATAGGCGATCTGCACATAAGGCCCGACAAAACGTGGGCCGAGCGCAGCGGCGCCCCAGGCTTGCAGGGCGGGACTCAGGTAGGTGAGCGCGCCCCAGAGGAAGGGGATCAGCCCGGCAAGGCCCAGGATCAGCGGTGCGCGGGGGATGGTGGTCATGTGCGCTCCTTCAGAGGTGAGCCGACGAGGAAACCGACAGAACTGCCGAGATGGAAACGAAAGGGTCTCAAGAGCCTGACCAAGCTTGCGGACTGCGCCTGTTGGGTATTCGCGGCCAGACTAGCCACGAATGCCGTTGGGTGAAAGCGCGGTTTCGGTGACGTTTTGCCAGCAGGTTGCGAATGCTGGCTGTCACGCTTGCAACAGAACCGTCTTAGGTGCCGAAATTCGGGCTGGGATCATTGGCGCAAGCTCATGCCGGTTGCCGCAATACGCGCGGAACCTTGAACTCGACGTGTTCGACTGCGGTTTCGACCACCTCGACCGTCACGTCGAACCGCGCGCGAAAGGCGTCGATCACCTCGTTCACCAGCAGTTCGGGGGCCGAGGCGCCGGCGGAAACGGCAATGGTTGCGATGCCGTCCAGCGCGCGCCAGTCAATGTCATCGGCGCGCTGCACCAGTTGCGCATAGGCACAGCCCGCCTTGGCGGCGACCTCGACCAGACGGCGCGAGTTCGAAGAGTTGGGCGCCCCAACGACCAAGAGCGCATCCGATTTTGGCGCTACCGCCTTGACCGCCTCTTGCCGGTTGGTGGTGGCGTAACAGATATCCTCCTTGTGCGGGCCGACGATCTGCGGGAACCGGGCCTGAAGTGCTGTCACGATATCGCGCGTGTCGTCCACCGACAGGGTTGTCTGGGTAACAAAGGCGAGGCGTTCGGGGTCGCGCACCGCGATGCGGGCGACATCCTCGACCGTTTCGACCAGCAGCACTTCGCCCTCAGGCAATTGTCCCATGGTGCCGATGGTCTCGGGGTGGCCGCGATGGCCGATCATGATGATCTGAAGGCCGCGTTCCGCGTGCCGTTCGGCCTCGATATGGACCTTGGACACCAGCGGGCAGGTGGCATCGACATAGACCATCCGCCGCCGCTCGGCCTCGGCCGGGATCGACTTTGGCACGCCGTGGGCGGAAAAGATCACCGGGCGATCATCGGGACATTCATCCAGTTCCTCGACGAACACCGCCCCCTTGGCACGCAGCCCGTCGACGACGAACTTGTTGTGCACGATCTCGTGCCGGACATAGACGGGGGCGCCCCATTTCTCGATTGCCATCTCGACGATCTTGATGGCGCGGTCGACACCGGCGCAAAACCCGCGCGGCGCGGCAAGATAAAGGGTGAGCGGCGATTTGGTCATGGGCGGGTCTCCTTGCCTGAGCACAGGTAAGGATTTGTGCGGCCCAGATCCAGCCCGGTTCTGAGTGTCACGAATCCGTCACTGAAGGGGGGTAGAAGGCGGGTATTGAAGCATGCATTCTTACTTAATGACATACGGCCAGGTGAGCGCTCACCTGGCCGTTTATTTTACCTTAGCAGGGTCTTTGAAGTTCGGCTCAGTTGCCGTTGGCCGCAAACGAGCGCGGCTCTGCCGGTACTTCGCGCGGAGGGCGGCCGATCACGTCACGCAGCTCTTCAAGCTCGATGAAATTGTCGGCTTGGCGGCGCAGCTCGTCCGAGATCATCGGCGGCTGGCTGCGGATGGTCGATACGACCGACACACGCACGCCCTGACGTTGCAGGCTGGCCACCAACGGGCGAAAATCGCCATCGCCCGAGAAGAGCACGATATGATCGACGCGCGGAGCCAGTTCCATGGCATCGACGGTCAGTTCGATATCCATGTTCCCCTTGACCTTCCGGCGCCCCATGCTGTCGGTATATTCCTTGGCCGGTTTGGTCACCATGGTGAACCCGTTATAGTGCAGCCAATCGACAAGCGGACGGATCGGAGAGTATTCGTCATTTTCCAGCAGCGCAGTGTAGTAGAAGGCTCTCAGCATTTTGCCGCGACGCATGAACTCCTGCCTGAGGAGTTTGTAGTCAATGTCAAAGCCCAGAGCCTTGGCCGCCGCATAAAGATTAGAACCATCGATGAACAGCGCTAGCCGTTCGTCCTTATAAAACATAATTGTTCCTTCCGGTATGCACCGAAGCCGCCATGTATCCGTGAGTGAGTGCTTAAAATCGGCGGATCAGTAGCCCCAATGTAGGAGAATCGGCATGTATGGCAAGTGCACTCTTGACGTGAACGGAAACCGAAAATGATGGATTCCGAGCAAATTGCCGTTATCGCCTTGGGTGGAAATCTATCTTTTGATCAAAACCCTCCAGAAGTGACGTTGCGGAATGCTGTGCGTGAGCTTTCTGAAAGGGGTTTGGTGATTCGCGGCGAGAGCCGTTTTTTCACGACACCCTGCTTCCCGGCAGGCGCAGGACCTGACTACATCAACGCAGCGATTTCCATCAACACAAATCTATCTCCGGTTGCTTTGTTGGCGCTGTTGCACGAGGTCGAAGCGAAATTCGGGCGCGCGCGGGCGCAGCGTTGGGGTATGCGAACGCTGGATCTGGATCTGGTTTGCTATGGAGGCGAGGTCCTGCCCGACCGCACGGGCTATGAGGCCTGGCTGCAACTGGACCCGGCCCGTCAGGCCGAGTTGGCTCCTGACCGGCTGATTCTGCCGCATCCACGCTTGCAGGAACGGGGGTTTGTTCTGGTGCCGATGGCAGATGTCGTGCCGGATTGGCGCCACCCGGTGTCGGGCCTGACCGTGCGCGAGATGCTGGCGGCCCTGCCGCCCGAAGACCTTGCGGAAATCCGGCCGGTCTGACCGGAAAGCCGGGCATTTCCTGCTTGTCAAGCCGGGGAAACGCGCCTAGAACCGTGCTTTCTGGACAAAGCTGCACTTTGGAGAGTCGCTGATGGCCCGCGTGACGGTAGAAGATTGCGTAGACAAGGTTCCGAACCGGTTCGAGCTGGTATTGCTTGCCGCTCATCGGGCGCGTGAGATCTCTGCCGGCGCCGCGATCACCGTGGACCGCGACAATGACAAGAACCCTGTCGTGTCGCTGCGCGAGATCGCCGACGAGACCCAGAGCGCCGACGAGCTGCGCGAGCGCCTGATCGAGGCGAACCAGACCCAGATCGAGGTGGACGAGCCCGAAGACGACCAGATGGCCCTGCTGATGGGTGCCGAGAGCGACCGCCCGGCCGAGGACGATATGTCCGAGGAACGCCTGCTGCGTGCCCTCATGGAGGCACAGGGGCAGGGCTGAGAACGCCGCGTGAGAGGATGCGGACAGGATGATTTCTGCTGACGACCTGATTGCCCTGGTCCGCAACTACAATCCCAAGACCAATGCCGAGCGTCTGACCCGTGCCTACGCGTTCGGGCATCAGATGCATGATGGCCAGTTCCGCCATTCGGGCGAACCCTATTTCACCCATCCCGTTGCCGTCGCCGCGATTCTGACCGAACAGCGGCTGGACGATGCCACCATCATCACCGCGCTGTTGCACGACACGATCGAGGATACCAAGGCCAGCTATGGCCAGGTGTCCGAGCTGTTCGGCGAAGAGGTGGCGATGCTGGTCGATGGGGTGACCAAATTGACCAACCTGCAACTATCGTCGCGCGAGACCAAGCAGGCCGAGAACTTCCGCAAGCTGTTCATGGCCATGTCCAAGGACCTGCGGGTGATCCTGGTCAAGCTGGCCGACCGTTTGCACAACATGCGCACCATCAAGGCAATGCGGCCCGAGAAGCAGGCCGTGAAAGCGCGCGAGACCATGGATATCTATGCGCCGCTTGCCGGCCGCATGGGCATGCAGTGGATGCGCGAAGAGCTGGAGGACCTGGCCTTTCGCGTGCTCAACCCCGAGGGGCGGCAGTCGATCATCCGGCGTTTCATCACGCTGCAACGCGAGACCGGCGACGTGATCCACAGGATTACCGGCGACATGCGGCACGAACTGGACAAGGCGGGCATCGAGGCCGAGGTGTTCGGTCGCGCCAAGAAACCCTATTCGATCTGGCGCAAGATGCAGGAAAAGGATCAGGGCTTCTCGCGCCTGTCCGACATCTACGGGTTCCGCATCATCACCCAGTCCGAAGAGGATTGTTACCGCACGCTGGGCGCTATCCACCAGCGCTGGCGCGCGGTGCCGGGCCGGTTCAAGGACTATATCAGCCAGCCGAAATCGAACGGCTATCGCTCGATCCACACCACGGTGTCGGGGCGCGACGGCAAGAGGGTCGAGGTGCAGATCCGCACCCGCCAGATGCATGACGTGGCCGAAACCGGGGTTGCTGCGCATTGGTCCTATCGCGACGGGGTGCGCACCCAGAACCCCTTTGCCGTCGATCCGGCCAAGTGGATCGCGGGCCTGACCGAACAGTTCGACAGCGAAGAGGATCACGAAGACTTCCTCGAAGCGGTCAAGCTCGAGATGTATTCCGACCAGGTGTTCTGCTTCACCCCCAAGGGCGATGTGGTCAAGCTGCCGCGCGGCGCCACCCCGATCGACTATGCCTACGCCATCCATACCCGGATCGGGCATGCCTGCGTCGGGGCCAAGGTGGACGGGATCCGGGTGCCGCTGTGGACCCGCCTCAAGAACGGCCAGTCGGTCGAGGTCATCACCGCCGAGGGCCAGACCCCGCAGGTAAGCTGGCTTGAGATTGCGGTGACCGGCAAGGCCAAGACCGCGATCCGCCGTGCCCTGCGCGAGGTGGACCGCGAACGGTTCATCAAGCTGGGGCATGAACTGGCGCGTTCGGCCTTCGACCATGTGGGGCGCAAGGCTACCGACAAGGCGCTTGATACCGCCGCCAAGCACTTGCGACTGAAGGATCGCGACGAGTTGCTGGCGCGGCTGGGCTCGGCCGAGTTGACCGCGCATGACGTGGTGCAGGCGGTCTATCCCGAGTTGGCCCCAGACGAGGGCGACGCCATTCCCCCGCGCCGCGCCGTGATCGGTCTGGAACCGGGGCAGAGCTTTGACCGCGCGCCCTGCTGCCAGCCGCTGCCGGGCGAGCGCATCGTCGGCATCACCTATCGCGGCAAGGGTGTGGTGGTTCATACCATCGACTGCGACCGGTTGAGCGAGTTCGAGACCCAACCCGAACGTTGGGTCGATTTGCACTGGCATTCCGGCACCCACCCTGCCGCCTATGGTGCTACGCTGGACCTGACCATCGGCAATGATGCCGGGGTGCTGGGACGGATTTGCACATTGATCGGTGAGAAGAAGGCCAATATCTCCAACCTGGAATTCATAGACCGCAAACCGGATTTCTATCGCCTGATGATCAGCGTCGAATTGCGGGATGTGGAACAGTTGCATTCGTTGATGCTGGCGCTCGAGGCCGAGGGTGACGTGGCCTCGGTCGAGCGCTACAGGGAAAAGGCCAAAGCGGGCGCCGCGGCCGGGTAAAGGCCGACAGGCAGGGAAAGGACATCCAAGCGTGGTTTTCAAGCGCCGAGATCGACGCTCTCCGCTGCAGGTGCTGTGGGAACTGATCTGGCCGCGTGGCGGTTGGACCCGAGCCTTTCACTATGTCAAACACCGGGTCCGCCGTCTGCCGGACCGGCCCGAACGTATCGCGCGTGGCATCGGGGCTGGGGTGTTCGCCTCGTTCACACCGTTTTATGGCATCCATTTCGTGATCGCGGCGGTTCTGGCACGGCTGATCAACGGCAATATCCTGGCCGGGCTCAGCGGGACATTCTTCGGCAATCCGCTAACCTATGTGCCGATCGGGGTGATCTCTTTGCAGACCGGTCATTTCCTTTTGGGGACCGAGTTTCACGAAGGCGCCAAACAAGGCCTGATGCGCAAGTTTGCCCGTGCCGCGGGCGACTTGAAGGATAATTTCCTGGCGCTCTTCACCGATCGCGACGCCGACTGGCAGGCACTCGACCTGTTCTATGACGAGGTGTTCTTTCCCTATCTGGTTGGTGGTATCGCACCGGGTATCGTTGCGGGTGTGGTCTGTTACTACCTCAGCCTGCCGGTGATCAGCACCTATCAGAAACGCCGCCGCTCCAAGATCAAGGCCAAGTTCGAGGCGATCAAGAAAAAGGCGCAGGCCGATCTGCCAAACCCGGAAAATCCCGGCTAGGGTCGGGCGCGAGCGAGTCGGAAAGGAAATCCCGTCATGTCTGTTCCCCACCTGCGTCTTGGCGTGAATATCGACCATGTGGCGACCGTGCGCAACGCGCGCGGCGGTGCCAGCCCCGACCCGATCCGTGCCGCCATCCTGGCCGAGCAGGCCGGTGCCGACGGCATCACCGCGCATCTGCGCGAGGATCGCCGCCATATCACCGATGCCGATATCGACGGGTTGATGGCGGCGCTCAACGTGCCGCTCAACTTCGAGATGGCCGCAACCGACGAGATGCAGAAGATCGCGCTGCGCCACAAGCCGCACGCAGTCTGCATCGTGCCCGAAAAGCGCGAGGAACGTACCACCGAAGGCGGGCTTGAGGTCGCGCGCGAGGAAAACCGGCTGGCCCATTTCATCGCGCCGCTGCGCGAAGCGGGTTGCCGGGTGTCGATCTTCATCGCCGCCGACAAACGCCAGATCGAGGCCGCGCACCGGATCGGCGCGCAGGTGATCGAACTGCATACCGGGGCCTATTGCGATGCCCATGCCGAAGGCGATTTCGCCAAGCGCGACCGCGAGTTGGAGGCGATGCGCGAAATGTCCGCCTTTGCCCATTCGCTGGGGCTGGAGGTGCACGCCGGCCACGGCCTGACCTATGACACGGTGCAGCCGGTCGCAGCCTTTCCCGAGGTGATGGAGCTGAATATCGGCCATTTCCTGATCGGCGAGGCGATCTTTCGCGGGCTCACACCCGCCATCGCCGAAATGCGCCGCCTGATGGATGAGGCGCGGGCATGACCCGGGCGCAAGACTTTTTCAAAAAGTCTTGCCCAAAGTTTCCGGAAAACTTTGGGACACCGCAATGATCCTGGGTATCGGCACCGATCTGGCCAATATCGAGCGGATCGAGCGCACGCTCGACCGCTTCGGTGACCGCTTTCGCAAACGCGTCTTTACAGAGATCGAGCAGCGCAAGGCCGAGCGTCGCGCCGACACTGCCGGCACCTATGCCAAGCGCTGGGCCGCGAAAGAGGCCTGTTCCAAGGCGCTGGGCACCGGCCTGCGCATGGGTATCGCCTGGAAGGACATGGCGGTCAGCAACCTGGCGACCGGTCAGCCCGTCATGCAGGTCACCGGCTGGGCCGCCGAGCGTCTGCGCGAGATGACGCCCGAAGGCTACGAGGCGATCATCCATGTCACCCTGACCGACGATCACCCCTGGGCACAGGCCTTTGTCGTGATCGAGGCGCGCCCGCTCGCCGAGGCGGGGGAGGTGAACTTGACTTACCCCGCCCCGCCCCGCATGTAGCCCCCGAAACGCCCGCAGCAACTGGAGAGCCTGATGGCCAGCAAAGCCGCCAAGACCGGAAATGCCTTTGTCGAGACGATCAAGACCATCGTCTATGCGCTGCTGATCGCGGGCGTGTTCCGGACGCTGTTCTTTCAGCCGTTCTGGATCCCCTCGGGCTCGATGAAGGAAACGCTGCTGATCGGCGATTTCCTCTTCGTCAACAAGATGGCCTATGGCTATTCCTATGCCTCGTGCCCCAGCCTGGTATTGCCGCAATTCGGCATCGACATCGACGCCGAGGATGTTTGTGGCTGGGCCAAGGGCGATAATGACCGCCTGTTCGGCGGCGCGCCCGAGCGTGGCGACGTGGTGGTGTTCCGTCACCCGGTCTCGGGGCGCGATTTCATCAAGCGTCTGATCGGCCTACCGGGCGACCGCATCCAGATGAAGGACGGCGTCCTCTACATCAACGATCAGGCGGTAAAGCTGGAAGATGACGGCGTGTTCGAAGAGCTGGCCGAGGCGCAAGGCCCCCAACGCCTGCGCCCGCGCTGCGAGAACGGTCCAGTGGGTGAGGGCGGCATCTGCCAGAAATCGCGCCAGATCGAGACGCTGCCCAACGGCGTCAGCCACAAGATCATCAATATCGGCAATCAGGCCTCGGACCATACCGGCGTCTACACGGTGCCCGAGGGACATTACTTCTTCATGGGCGACAACCGCGACAATTCCAGCGACAGCCGCCTGCCGCAATCGGCGGGCGGGGTCGGCTTTGTGCCTTACGAGAACCTGATCGGCCGGGCCGACCGCATCATGTTCTCGTCGGCGGGCCGGTCGATGCTGTTCTTCTGGACTTGGCGCAGCGATCGTTTCTTCAAGGGGATCGAGTGAAGCTTTCGGCAGAAATGAAGGCCTTTGAGGCGCGGTTGGGTTACTCTTTCGAGCGGCCGGAGCTTTTGGTGCGCGCGCTTACCCATGGTTCGATCTCCTCGGCCACCCGGCAGGACAATCAGCGGCTGGAGTTTCTGGGCGACCGGGTGCTGGGGCTGGTGATGGCGACGGCATTGCTGGAGGCGGACAAGGACGCGACCGAGGGTCAACTGGCGCCCCGCTTCAACGCGCTGGTGCGCAAGGAAACCTGCGCCGAGGTCGCCCGCGAGGCCGATCTGGGCGCGGTGCTGAAATTGGGCCGCTCCGAGATGATGTCGGGCGGGCGGCGCAAACTAGCGCTCTTGGGCGACGCGATGGAGGCGGTGATCGCCGCCGTCTATCGCGATGGCGGTTTTACCGCCGCCGAGGCGGTGATCCTGCGGCTGTGGGGGGCGCGTATCCATCAGGTCGAGGCTGACGCGCGCGACGCCAAGACAGCGCTTCAGGAATGGGCGCAGGCGCGTGGCCAAACCCCGCCGCGCTATACTTTGGTGAAACGCTCTGGCCCCGATCATGCGCCGGTCTTTACCATTCTGGCGGAACTGGCCGATGGCCGCCGGGCCGAGGCCACCGCCGGGGCCAAGCGGCAGGCCGAACAGGCCGCCGCGCGCAAGCTGCTCGACGGTATGGATTAAGGTCCGCGATGCTGGCCCGCCTCGCCCTTCTGTTGCCCGCGCTGGCGCTGGGATATTGCGGGCAGGATGAGACCGCCACCGCCTATGGCGCCGCCGGGCAGGCCTGGCAGGTCGAGAGCATAGACGGCACCGCCTTTGCCGCCGAGGCAACGCTGCGCTTTCCCGAACCGGGCCAAATTGCGGGGCAGGGGCCGTGCAACAGCTTTACCGCCCGGCTGGACGCGCCCTATCCGTGGTTCGAAATCGCCGATCTGGTCGCCACCCGCGCCGCCTGTCCCGAGTTGGAGGCCGAGGGGGCCTTCTTCGCGGCGCTTCTGGTTATGGAACAGATCGAGGTCTCGGGGGCGGTGCTGATCTTGAGTAATGAGGCTGGGCACGAGATGCTTTTCAGGGCAGCCGACTGATCAGGTCGATCAGCCGCCCGCGCGCCTGTGGCAGCGGCGCGTGGCCCAGGGCGGGCGCGACTCGGTGTTCCAGAAAATAGCCGGTGGTGCGCAGGGCTTGCGTGATCTCGGCGTCCGGTGCCGGGCCTTCGCCGCGCAGGCAGGGGGGCAGGGGCAACAGCCGCTCCGCCCATTCGCCCGCGGCCCCCGCGCTGATCGCGCGCCCGCTGCGCGGCGAGACATAGACCAGATCGTCGCTGGACCCGGTCACCGCGCAGGCGCTCAGGTCAAGGCCAAAGCCCAGCGCGTCGAGCAGCGCCAGTTCCCAGCGCAGATAGGCGAGCGGCCAGATCTCGTCCTGCCCCAACAGGTCCAGAAGCTGTTCGGATTGCTTGTAAAGGCGCGGATGCGGCTCGCGCTCGGGCAGGCAAAAGGAGAGCAGCGAGACCGCTGCGTTCAGCCCGGCCAGCGCCAGCCGCCCCGACATCGCCGCCGCCGCGCGCGAGCGCAGCGGTTCCACCGTGAAACTACCCAGATGCTCTTCCAGCCGGGCGCGCCAGCTGAGATCGAGCTGCGCACCCGGTTGCAGGATCGGCGCGATGCGGCGGCTGGTGCCGCCCCGCACCACCCCCGCATGGCGGCCATGGGCCGCGGTGAATGTGTCGATGATGGCCGAAGTCTCACCGTGGCGACGCACGGAAAGCAGGATACCCTGATCACGCCAATCCATGTCGCCCCTCACGCTCGTTCGGGGTCAGAATGGCCGCATCCGGGGGCAGACCGCAAGGCCTGCCCGCGCGGCTCAGGCCCGTCTGGGCCTCAACCGCATTTGGAATGGCCGCAGCTGCGGCAGGTCATGCAGCCCTCGACCATCTGCATGTCGAACTGGCCGCAGCTGGGGCAGGCCTTGCCACGCGGCGCGTCGCCGTTCACCACCTGCGCCTGCGGGTCCGATTTCAGGCCCATGCCCTCGCCTTCGAGAAAGCCGATGGCGATCAGGTGCTGTTCGATCACCCCGCCGATGGCGGCCAGAATCGAGGGGATGTACTTGCCCTTGACCCAGGCGCCGCCGCGCGGGTCGAACACGGCCTTCAGCTCTTCGACCACAAAGCTGATATCGCCGCCGCGCCGGAACACCGCCGAGATCATCCGCGTCAGCGCCACGGTCCAGGCAAAATGCTCCATGTTCTTGGAGTTGATGAACACCTCGAACGGGCGGCGGTGGCCGTTGATGATGATGTCGTTGATGGTGATGTAAAGCGCATGCTCGCTGTCGGGCCACTTGATCTTGTAGGTGTTGCCCTCAAGATGTTCGGGCCGGTCCAGCGGCTCGGACATGTAGATGACGTCGCCCCCTTCGAACTCGTGCGGCGCATGGGCGCTTTCACCCGGCGCCTTGTCGGAGCTTTCCGAGACAGTCAGAACCGAACCGGTCACATCATTGGGCCGATAGGTGGTGCAGCCCTTGCAGCCCAGATCCCAGGCCTGCATGTAGACATCCTTGAAATCGTCAAAGGAAATGTCCTCGGGGCAGTTGATGGTCTTGGAAATCGAGCTGTCGATCCATTTCTGCGCCGCCGCCTGCATCCGCACGTGATCGGCGGGCGCCAGCGTCTGGGCGTTGACGAAATAGTCGGGCAGGGGTGTATCGCCGAACTTGTCGCGCCACATCTGCACGGCGTAATCGACCACCTCTTCTTCGGTCCGACTGCCGTCTTTTTGCAGCACCTTGCGGGTATAGGCATAGGCAAAGACCGGCTCGATCCCCGACGACACGTTGCCGGCATAGAGCGAGATGGTCCCGGTGGGCGCGATCGAGGTCAACAGAGCGTTGCGGATGCCGTGGGCGCGGATCGCCTCGCGTACATCCTCGTCCATGGCCCGCATGGTGCCCGAGGCCAGGTATTTCTCGGCGTCAAACAGGGGAAAGGCGCCTTTTTCCTTGGCCAGCTCGACCGAGGCGAGATAGGCGGCGCGGGCGATGGCGTGCAGCCAGTCCTCGGTCTGCTTGGCGGCCTCGTCGCTGCCATAGCGCAGGCCTAGCATCAGCAGCGCATCGGCCAGCCCGGTCACGCCCAGCCCGATCCGGCGCTTGTTCTGCGCCTCGGCGGCCTGTTCGGGCAGCGGGAATTTCGAGGCATCGACCACGTTGTCCATCATCCGCACGGCGGTGGCGACCAGCTTTTGCAGCGCCTCGGGGTCAAGCTGTGCCGCGTCTTCGAACGGGTTCGTCACCAGCCGTGCCAGGTTGATCGAGCCCAGCAGGCAGGCGCCGTAGGGTGGCAGGGGCTGTTCGCCACAGGGGTTGGTGGCAGCGATGGTCTCGACATAGTTCAGGTTGTTGGCCGCGTTGATCCGGTCGATGAAGATCACGCCCGGTTCGGCATAATCATAGGTGGCCTGCATGATCTTGTTCCACAGGGTGCGTGCCTCGACCGTGTGATAGACCTTGCCGTCGAATTGCAGCTCCCACGAGCCGTTGGCCTTGACCGCCTCCATGAAGGCATCGGTGACCAGCACCGACATGTTGAACATGCGCAGGCGGGCAGGGTCGGATTTGGCGGCGATGAACTGTTCGATATCGGGATGGTCGCAGCGCATGGTCGCCATCATCGCGCCCCGGCGGGAACCGGCGGACATGATGGTGCGGCACATGGCATCCCACACATCCATGAAGCTGAGCGGCCCCGAGGCATCGGCGGCCACGCCTTTCACATCGGCCCCGCGCGGGCGAATGGTCGAGAAATCGTAACCGATGCCGCCGCCCTGCTGCATGGTCAGCGCCGCCTCTTTCAGCATCTCGAAGATGCCGCCCATGCTGTCGGGGATGGTGCCCATGACAAAGCAGTTGAACAGCGTCACCTGCCGCGCAGTGCCCGCACCGGCGGTGATGCGCCCGGCGGGCAGGTATTTGAAATCCTCCAGCGCGGCGTAGAATTCCCGTTCCCAGCGGTCAGGATCCTGTTCGACGCGGGCCAGATCGCGGGCGATGCGGCGCCAGCTGTCCTCGACCGTCTGGTCGATCGGGGTGCCGTCCGCCTGTTTGAAACGGTATTTCATGTCCCAAATCTGCTCGGCGATGGGGGCGGCGAAACGGCTCATCGGATGATTCCCTCGTGCTGGAAGAGGTATCCAGCTTAAACCAAATGTGAGGTAGGCCACAACTGCTTGATGCCGGGACGGGGTGAGCTACAATATCGAGGTAGGGTTCGGGACGACTCTGTGGGAAAGCTGTGGATAACTACGTCAATCTGATCAAGCTCAGCGTCGGTACGGAAAGCGTCGACAACCTGGCCGAATGGCAGGCGACGCGCCGGGCGCAGACGCCGGACGGGTTGCCGCGCCATGTCACCCGCATGTGGCCCAAGCGCGAGGGCGAGATCCTGGGCGGCGGCTCGATCTATTGGGTGATCAAGGGGTTGATCCAGTGCCGTCAGCGGGTGCTGCGAATGGACGAGGTCACCGGACAGGACGGTACCCGGCATTGCGCGCTGGTGCTCGACCCCGAACTGCACCGCACTCACAGCACCCAGAAACGCCCGTTTCAGGGCTGGCGCTATCTGAACCCCGCCGACACGCCGCCCGATCTGCCCAAGGGGCGCGCGCAGGACGATGCGTTGCCAGAGGATCTGAACCGGGCCTTGGCCGAGATCGGGGTTATCTGAACCTCAGCCGGTCCAGGGGCTGTGACGCAGGATGTCGGCGAATTCCGCGACCAGCTGCGGGAACTGGGCCCGGGTGTGGATCAAGAGCGACACGCTGCGCTGTTCCTCCAGTCCGGCGATGGGGCGGAAAGTCAGCTCTGTTGGCTGTACCTGTGCCACCGAGCGCGGCAGGATCGTCACCCATTTGCCCGTCCGCACCATCGCCAGCAGCGAATGGGTGTTGTGCACGGTGATCCGGGCGCGGGGCAGGGCGGCGCGTATCTCGGGCGCCTCGATCAGCCCGCACAGGCTGTTGCGGATGAAGCCCGAGGCAAAGACCGCGTCGATATCGGGTGCCTGTGGTTGCTGTGCGAGCGGATGACCGGTGGCGCAAAGCAGGCCGTATGCGTCCTCGAACAGGGTTTCGCTTTCGACCCCGTTCAGCACCGGCTGGCCCGAGACAATGCCCAGATCGGCCTGCCCTTGCAGGATCGCATCCACCACCCTGCCGCTATCCATGTCACGCAGTTCCAGATCCAGTGAAGGGTGGCGGTGCATCATCGTCTCGATCGCGCCAGGCAGCGCCAGCCCCGAGGCCGAAGGGATCGACGCCACCCGCAAGATCCCTTGCGGCGCCCGCGCGGCCGCTTCGATCGCCTGTATGGTATCGTCGAACTGGCGCAGCTGCTGCTGGGCAAAGCGGAACACCTCTTGCCCCAGCGGGGTCAGGCGGTTCTTGCGCTCGTTCTCGAACAGGCGCTGGCCCAGATGTTCCTCAAGCTGTTTCAGGGTCATCGACAGCGCGGACTGGGTCCGCCCCATCCGCATCGCCGCATCGGCCAGGTTTCCGGTTTGCGCCACGGTGCTGAAACAGCGCAGCATCTCGATCTTGATCATGGGTTCAGGTTTTCTGAAATTTCCTTAAGAAGTTTAAGTTTGACCGATGTGGCGGGCAGAGTCCACCATGACCCAATTCATTCGAGGAACTGGGCCAGAAGCATGTCGGACACAAAACTCAATCTCATCGCGGGCGAATGGCTGGCGGGCGAAGCTGAAATCGAAAACCGCAACCCTTCGGACCTGAGCGATCTGGTTGGCATGTTCGCCCAGGCTAGCGCCGATCAGCTTGACGCCACGCTGCTTCAGGCCCGGCGCGCACAGGCGGAATGGGCCGCCTACGGGATGGAGCGCAAGCAGGCGGTGCTGATGGCAATCGGCACCGAACTGATGGCCCGGGCCGAGGAACTGGGCACGCTGCTCAGCCGCGAAGAGGGCAAACCGCTGGCCGAGGGCAAGGGCGAGGTCTATCGCGCCGGTCAGTTCTTTACCTATTACGCCGCCGAATGCCTGCGCCAGCTGGGCGAGAATGCAGATAGCGTGCGCCCGGGCGTCGAGATCGACGTGCGCCGCGAGGCGGTGGGCGTCGTTGCTGTGATCAGCCCGTGGAACTTTCCCACCGCCACCGCCTCGTGGAAAATCGCGCCGGCGCTCTGCTATGGCAATGCGGTGGTGTGGAAACCGGCCAATATCACCCCCGCCAGCGCCGTGGCGCTGACCGAGATCATTGCCCGCCAGGACATCCCCAAGGGCCTGTTCAGTCTGGTCATGGGCTCGGGTCGCAGCATTGGTCAGCGGCTGGTGGAAAGCCCGTTGGTCAATGCGATTTCCTTCACCGGCTCGGTACCGGTGGGCAAGGGCATCGCATCAGCCGCGATCCAGAACCTGACCAAGGTGCAGATGGAAATGGGGTCCAAGAACGCGCTTGCGGTGATGGACGATGCCGATCTGGATCTGGCGGTGACGCTGGCGCTGGGCGGCGCCTTTGGCGGCACCGGGCAGAAATGTACCGCAAGCTCGCGGCTGGTGGTGCATGCGGCCATCCACGACGCCTTTGTCGAGAAACTTGTTGTGGGCACACAGGCGATGAAGGTGGGCCATGCGCTGGCCGAGGGCACCCAGATGGGGCCGGTGGTGAGCCAGCAGCAACTGTCCGAGAACCTCGCCTATGTCGATCTGGGCAAGTCCGAGGGCGCCGAACTTGCCTGCGGCGGCCAGCGGCTCGAGATGCCACAGGACGGCTATTACATGTCGCCCGGCGTGTTCCTGAACACCACCAACGATATGCGCATCAACCGCGAAGAGATGTTCGCGCCGCTGACCAGCGTGATCAAGGTGGACAGCTATGACGAGGCGCTGAGCGTGGTGAACGATACCAATTTCGGCCTGACCTCGGGTATCGTGACCAAGTCGCTGGCGCGCGCCACCCATTTCCGCCGCAACGCGCGCACCGGGGTGGTGACGGTGAACCTGCCGACCGCGGGCACCGATTACCATGTGCCGTTTGGGGGCCGGGGCGACAGCTCTTACGGGCCGCGCGAACAGGGCCGGGCGGCGGCCGAGTTCTATACCACGGTCAAGACCGCATACATCAGCGCGGGGGCACCACAATGAGCTATCGGATCGACGGCCTGCAATATGCCAACTGGTCGGAAAAGATCTTTCGCGAGCTGCGTGCGGGTAATGTCGATGCGGTGCATGTCACCATCGCCTATCACGAAAGCTTTCGTGAGACGGTCCTGAATTTCGAGAAGTGGAACCGCTGGTTCGAACAATACCCCGACCTGATCATGAAGGGGCAATGGGCCAGCGATATCGACACCGCGCGCGAGACCGGGCGCACCGCGATCTTCTTTGGGTTCCAGAACCCCAGCCCGATCGAGGACGATATCGGCCTGGTCGAGATCCTGCACACGCTGGGCGCGCGTTTCATGCAGCTGACCTATAACAACCAGTCGCTGCTGGCGACCGGCTGTTACGAGGCCGAGGATGCGGGCATCACCCGCATGGGCCGCCAAGTCATCAAGGAGATGAACCGGGTGGGGCTGGTGGTGGACATGAGCCACTCTGCCGACCGCTCGACCATCGAGGCCGCCGAGATCTCTGAACGCCCGATCGCCATCACCCATGCCAACCCGCATGACTGGGCCCCGGCCCTGCGCAACAAGCGTGACGACGTGATCCGGGCGGTCACCGAAAATGGCGGCATGCTGGGCTTTTCGGTCTATCCCCATCACCTGAAGGACAAGTCCGACTGCACGCTGGACAGCTTCTGCGAGATGATCGCCCGCACCGCCGAACGCTATGGCGTCGAACATCTGGGGATCGGCACCGACCTGTGTCAGGACCAGCCCGA
This sequence comes from Ruegeria sp. YKSD163, assembly GCF_059612905.1. Lineage (NCBI taxonomy): Bacteria > Pseudomonadati > Pseudomonadota > Alphaproteobacteria > Rhodobacterales > Roseobacteraceae > Ruegeria > Ruegeria sp. YKSD163. Next base: position 85,172 of record NZ_JBXWRM010000005.1, on the reverse strand, counting down.
CAGCGTGGTGGAATGGATGCGGACCGGGCGCTGGTCCAAGGAGATCGACTTTGGCGAGGGTTCCGCCAGCGCGCCGGGCTTCCCCCCGATGCCGCACTGGTTCGAGGACAATCGCGACTTTGGGAATATCGAGAACGGGTTACGCGCGACCGGCCTGAGCAAGGACGAAGTGGCCGGGATCATGGGCGGGAACTGGTACAGGTTCTTTGCCCAGAACTTCGTCCCGCAAGGATAAGAGAGATGGACACCGCCCCGAACAGGCAAATCCAGCGCAGGGATCCGGCGACAGTCATGCGGCTGTCGCGTCTGGGGTCGCTGCATCAATGCCGCCTCAGCTTCATGCGCATCCTGACCCGGCGCATGGCGCGCGAGAACTGGAGTTTTTCGCGTCCGGTGTTCCGCATCGACGCAGCGGGCGTGGGCCAAGCGGTCTATACCGCCCAAGGCCCCGACCGCGCCTATTCGCTGGTGGCCTTTGCCCATGACCTGCCGCCCGAGATGCGCTCGGACCGGGTGATCGCCACCGCCTGGGATGCCACATTCACGCTGTTCGACGGCATCCCGACCGAGGATGATATCGCACGGCTGTCGCAGAACGTGCCGCTGCAAGAGGCGGGCCGGGTCAGCGAGTGCGAAATCTCGGTCAGCCGGGCCAACCGGTCGGTGCGGCTCTGGGCGCATGTGGTCGACGCGCTGGCCAGCGGGCAACAGCCCGACCGCGCCGAGATTGACAAGGTGGGCTATCTGATGCGCACCACCGCCGTCTATGGCTCGGGCAAGCTGGGCGCGGCGGATCGCGAGCAGATCGCCGACCGCCCCGAGATGCAGGTGCCGTTTCAGGCCGAGATGCTGTCGGTCTATCTGACCCGTGTTTTCGTGCGCGATCTTGTGCAGCACATGGCGCGGGCCAAGGGCGGCGAAGGCGCGGTCGATCTGGACCCGGCGCTGGCCCGGCGGATGGGCATCGGCAATTCCACCGGCCTGGGCATGGCGCCTTATATCGTCAACCACCCGATCCTGTTCAACAATTGGGTCATGGCCCGCGAAGAGGCGATTGCCCGCGTGCGTGGTGTTGCCACCGCCGACCCCGACGCGGCCGCGCAGTTTCGCCGGATGCTGAGGCGCAGCGAGGTGTCGCTGGGCCAGTGGCGTTCCGAACACCCGATCCAACTGGCCAAGCTGGCCGATCTGCGCCGCGACATGGAAGCGCTCTCGCGCCATGTGGCAGGGGACGACCTGTTGAACGATCATCCCTGGGACCGGCTGATGCACTGGGCTGAGGGCGCACTCAGTGAGGAGGGGCAGGAATTGGTCGCCTCGCTGATCCTGGAACCCTATCCCGATCTGGTCGACGGTCTGGCCAGTTGCATGGCCGATGGCAATCCGGGTGCATTTCGCATCGACGGCGCCATGCCGATCTCGGAACTGCGCGACCTGATCGCGGCCAGCTACGCCTGGGCCTTTCACCTGGACTGGTCGGCGCCCGAAAACTGCGCCCGCGCCTGGTATGTGTCCGAGGAGAAGCTGGAACCGCGTCTGGGCGAGCGCTTTGACGAGCCGATTGCCGACTATGAACAGCCACTGGCCCCGGCCCGCGATGCGGCGGTGGCCCATGCCGCGCTCGCCGATTGGGACGGTGCCCGTCCGGTGGCGGAATTCCTGCTGGCCCATCCCGAGCACCGCCACACCGTGCGCCGTGCCCAGATGAGCCGTTTGGCCCCTTACGGCGAAATCCATGACAACACGATCAGCGCCTCGGTGCTGCCCATCGACATGCTGCGGGCGAAACTTGCCTTCTTTGGTGCCATCCATTTCGACCCCCGTTCGGATCGCTGGGTGCGGATTTGCATGTATTCCGGCGCCCCTTATCCCGAGGAGCTTTCGCCCGAGACGGCGGATGACTGGGTCTATCCCGAGGTGCCGGCATGAGTTTTTCCCTCAACGAGATCGAGGCCACCGCCAAGCGCGCCGCGCGCGGCGCGGGCTATCCCTGGGGCCTCGCCGAAGAAGCGGCCAAGGCCACGCGCTGGCTGGCCGCCCATGACATTGACGCCTGCGCCGAACTGGCCGGGCTGCTGACCCGGGTCGACGGGGTGCCACTTGCGGATCTTTCTCCTGACCCAAATGGCACGACCTGGGTCGCGTCGGGCGGAACGATGTGCCCGCTGGCGGCAGGGGCCGCGCTGTCGGATCGCGCGGCACAGCTGGGTGATGCCGGGATCCGGCTGGAACAGGTAGCCCGGCCCGCTCTGCTCGTGCCCTTTGCCGCGCTGATGGCGCAGCAAATCGGCCGCCCGGTCATCCTGCGTTGGGAGGGCGGCGGTGCCGTCACCGATGGTGCGGCGCTCGATCTTTCCGGAACGGCGCCGGACCAAGCGCCTCTGGTCGAGGTGACCTCGGGCGCCCAGATCGACGCCGTGACGCCTATCCGCAGCCGCGCCCAGCCCGCGCCCGAGGCCTGGGCCACCCTGAACCGCCTTGCCCATCGCACCTATGCCCCGGCAACCGAGGAATCCCGGTTGAAGGGCGCAGGTGCCGGGCTTTCCGACAATGACTGAATCGAGGACCCCATGACCGAAACCCGCACCCTGAGCCTGGACGAGATCGAAGATCTGAGCTTTCGCGCATTGGTGGCTGCAGGTACGTCCGAGGCCAATGCACGGCCATTGGCCGTGGCCACCTCCGCGACCGAGGCCGACGGCATCGCCAGCCACGGCCTGCTGTATATCCCGATCTATTGCGAGCATGTGCAATGCGGCAAGGTCGACGGGCGGGCCGAACCCCGGCTTGACCGTCCCGCGCCCTCGGTACTGACTGCGGATGCAGCGACCGGCTTTGCCCACGCGGCTATCGACCTAGGCTTTGACCAGCTGATGCCGCTGGCGCGCAGCCAGGGCGTGGCCGTTCTGACCGTGCGCAACAGCTATAACTGCGGGGTGCTCGGCTATCACACTGCCCGTCTGGCGCGCGCCGGGCTGGTGGGGCTGGGCTTTACCAATGCCCCCGCTTCGATCGCGCCCTCGGGTGGCTCGAAACCGGTGGTCGGCACCAACCCGTTCTCGCTTGCCGTGCCGGGCGAGGATGGTGAACCGGCGATCCTGATCGACCAGAGCGCCAGCACCATCGCCAAGAGCGAGGTGATGAAACATGCCCGCGAGGGCAAGCCGATCCCGGTTGGCTGGGCGCTGGATGCCGACGGCAACCCCACCACCGACCCCGAGGTCGGGCTGAAGGGCTCGATGGCACCGTCCGGCGGCTACAAGGGAGTAGGGGTTGCCCTGCTGGTCGAGACCATGGCCGCGGCGCTCACCGGCGCTACTCTGGGCATCGACGCTTCGCCCTTTTCCGGTACGGCGGGCGGGCCGCCGCGCACCGGACAGTTCTTTATCGCGATCGACCCCGGCGCGACTTCGGGTGACCGGTTTGCCCCATTGGTTGCGCGTCTGGCGGGGGCGGTTCATGATCAGGACAACGCCCATTTGCCCGGCGACGGGCGTCGCGCCCGCCGACTCCGCTCGCGCGAAGAGGGGGTCGCGGTCAACGTCGCGACCCTCGAACGGATCGAAAAGATCATCGCGGCATAAGCGACATTTCAAACGTCGTTTCCGCGACAAAAACCATCGGTCCTGCGTCACTCTGACCGGCGTGGGATCGCTAGAGTAAGCAAATTGTTGCGTCAGGGAGGGATCGCATGTCAATAAAACCACCGTTCACCGAGATCGAGGTCAAAAGGGCCGCGTCCGGTTTCTATCAGGGGCATAGCGTCGAAATCGCTCTGTTCTCCAAAGCGATCATGGTCGGCCTGGTTCTTTGGGCCCTGGTCTGGCCCGCGAATGCCAATGGCGTTCTGGGCAGCCTGAACTGGCGTCTGCTGGAGGACTTCAACGTCTTCTATATCGTCATCGTCGGCTTCTTTGCCGTGTTCCTGTTCGTGCTGGCGGCCCTGCCGCAGACCGGCAAGCGGATCATGGGCCGGCCCGGCGAGGGCACCGAGTTCTCCAACTTCTCCTGGTTCTCGATGATGTTCGGAGCCGGTCTGGGCGTCGGCCTGATGGTGTTCGCCACCGCCGAACCGCTGGGCCTTTGGGGCTCGAACCCTGTCGTGGTTTCGGGCGCTGTTGCCGGCAACTCGGAGGAGGCGCTGCAATCGGCCTATCGCTATACCTTTGCCCATTACGGCTTTCACGCTTGGGCGATCTATGTGGTGACCGGCCTGGCGCTGGCCTATTACGCCTATACCCGTGACATGCCGCTGACCATCCGTTCGGCGCTGACGCCGCTGTTCGGCCCGCTGATGAACGGGTTTCTGGGCCATGTGGTCGACATTCTGGGCGTGGTTGCAACCATCCTGGGTGTGTCGGTGACCATCGGCTTTGGCGTGTCGCAGTTCATCGATGGCATGTATGCCATCACCGGCATGGAATGGATGATGGACATGACCGGCGAGGCGCCTGCACCGGGCACCGTCGGCCTGATCTCGGGTCTCTTCGTGATCATGGGGCTGTCGGTCATTTCGGCGGTGTCGGGCGTGGGCCGCGGCGTGAAGTACCTTTCGAACCTGAACCTGGTGATGTCTCTGATCCTGCTGTTCACTTTTGTGGTGTTCGGTTCGTTCCTGTTCGCCATGACGACCTATGCCACGGCGCTGGTGGACTATATCCTCAACTTCCTGTCGATCAGCTTTGGCGCCTATGGCCCGCAGGATCCGGCCGCTTTTGCCGCTGCTCTGCCGACTGAGGCCGCCCCCTATGCCGACGCGCTGCGCGGTGGGGCGACCAATGCCTGGGGCTCGTTTGACGGGTTCAAATCCGGCCTTGAAGGCGAAGCCGCCGCCCTGTCCGACGAGGTTCTGGCCGCAGCCTATGCCGCGGGTGAGCCGGGCCGTCAATTCGGTTGGCAGGCTGGCTGGACCACCTTCTACTGGGCCTGGTGGATCGCGTTCTCGCCCTTTGTTGGCCTGTTCCTGGCGCGCATCTCGCGCGGTCGCACGGTGCGTGAGTTCATCATCGGCTGCCTGTTCGCCCCGGCGCTGGTCTGCTTTGCTTGGATGACCATCCTGGGCGGCACCGCCATCGACCTGGAACTGACCGGCAATGCCAATGGCGCCATCATCGGCGCGTCGAATACCGCCAAGCTGTTTGTGACCCTGGGTCAGATGCTCTCGGGTGGGTTCCTGTCGGCAATCACCGTCATGTGCGTGGTGCTGATCATGACCTTCCTCGTCACTTCGGCGGACTCGGGCATCCTGGTGATGAACACCATCATGTCGGGCGGCGATCAGGAAGTCGGCAACAAGCACAAGATCGTCTGGGGCGTGATCCTGACCGCGGTGATCGGTACGCTGCTGATCGCGGGCAAGACCAATGGCGGCGCAGACCCGATGGAGGCGCTGAAGAGCGCGATGATCATCGGTGCTCTGCCCTTCACTGTGGTGATGGGGCTGATGTGCGTGTCGCTGGTCAAGGCGCTCTATCGCGATGGTAAGCGCGAAAAGCTTGGTCTGACCGTCGGCAAACCGGCCGAATAAGCCAATGTTCCGGGCGGTTTGCCGCCCGGCCCCAACTCTTGCAGACGGACCCGTGCCGCAACGGCGCGGGTCCGTTTCGCTTTCGGGTTACGCCGTCGCCAACAGGGCGCGCAGCATGTCCAAAGCCGGGTCCATCTCTGCTTCTGAGAAGGCGCAGAACCCCAGGATCAGCCCGTTGCCGCGTCCCGGCACCGCGCAATAGCGCGAGAGGGCGGACACGGTCAGCCCCGCCGCAAGGGCGCGCTCGGCAAGTGCCGTGTCGTCAAGGCCGGGGTGCAGGTGCAGCACCGTCTGCATTCCGGCCTGATGGTCGGTGGCGGTTCCATATTCGGCAAACTCCCGTGCCAGCCGGTCCAGCAGATAGCGCCGTCGCTCGCCATAGACCCGGCGCACCCGGCGCAGATGCCGGTAGAACTCGCCGCTCGACATGAACTCGGCCAGCGCCTGTTGCGGCATCGAACTGGCCCGCACGCCAAAGCGGCGAACGGTCTGGCGGAACGGCTCCAGCAGTGGCTCTGGCGCGATCAGGTAACCCAGTCGAAGCGCATTCGAGAAGATCTTGGAAAACGAGCCCACATAGATGGTATGGCTTAGTGGATCAAAGCCCGCCATGGCGGGGATCGGACGTCCGGCATAGCGGAACTCGCTGTCGTAATCGTCCTCTATGATCCAGGCATCGCCGGACCGCGCCCATTGTGTCCAGGCACTGCGACGGCTGGGGGACATGGCACCGCCCAGCGGATAGTGATGCGAGGGGGTCAGCACCGCCAGTCGCGGCGCTGCGTCGGGTGGCGGTAGGGTCGCTCCTTGTTCATCAAGCGGCAGAAACACCGGCTGTAGCCCCTGTGCCGTGGCAAAGCTGCGCAGCGGTTCGTAGCCCGGATCCTCCAGTGCGATGGCGTCGCCAGGACGCGACAGGGTGCGCATGCACAGTTCCAGCGCATCGGTGGCCCCGGCAGTGATGATGATCTGTTCGGGCGCGGCCTCGACCCCGCGCCAGTCACGCAGATGCGCGGCAATGGCGCCGCGCAGCGCCGGATTGCCAAAGGTGTCGCCGGTCGTGAACATCGCTTGCGGGTTCGACCGGCAGAGCCGCGCCACGGTGCGCGCCCATTGCCGATAGGGAAACAGTCGCATGTCCGGCGTGCCCGCCAAGAAAGGACGCGCTTTGGCGGGGGCGGTTTCGACCTGCGTCGGTCGGGTACGTGCGGCCGGAGGGGCGGTCTCGACTTCCCCCATGGCACAGACGACATGGCCCGAGCCTTGGCGTGCGCGCAGATACCCTTCGGCCACCAGCTGCTCATAGGCGGTTACCACCGTCGAGCGGGACACGCCTAGCTCCACTGCCAGAACCCGGGTGGGCGGCACCGCTGTGCCCTCGGGCAGGGCGCCGGTACTGGCGCGGGCGCGGATGGCGGTACAGATCTGTTCAAAGACCGGCACCGGGCTGTTGCGCTCAATCGAGATGGCGGGCCAAGAGGTCTGGCTCATGAAATTGGTTTGCCTGTTTATTCTGATTTTGGAGGTTAACGGCTGTCCGCCTTGCGGGCAAACAGAGACTAGCTCAGGAGGGGCGGAGATGGCGGAACGCAGAAACGAACTGGGTCAGCCTATCGGGGTGGCGCTGCCGGGTTGGCGAGGTTGTCCCAGACCCGAGCGGCAGCAGATGGAGGGCAGCTTTGCCCGGCTGGAGCCGTTGCAGGCGGCCCGTCACGGCGCCGATCTCTGGCACGCTTTCGCCGCCGATATCGAGGGGCATGGATGGACCTATCTGCCCTTTGGCCCATTTGACGATCAGACCGATCTCGAGGCGTTTCTCGACACCATGAGCCGGGGGGAGGATCCGCTCTACTTTGCCATTTGCGACAAGGCCAGCGGGCAGGCGCAGGGCATTGCCAGCTATATGCGGATCCAGCCCGAGCATGGGGTGATCGAGGTCGGCGGCATCGCCTTTGCGCCGGTTCTGCAACGCAGCCGGGTGGCGACCGAGGCGATGTTCCTGATGATGGCGCATGCCTTCGATACGCTGGGCTATCGCTGCTACGAGTGGAAATGCGACGCGCTGAACGCGCCGTCGCGCCGGGCAGCGGAACGGTTGGGGTTTCGCTATGATGGTTTGTTCGAACAGGCCATCGTCTACAAAGGCCGTAATCGCGACACGGCCTGGTTTTCGATCCTGGATCGGGACTGGCCCAAGCTGCGGGAGCGCTTTGCCGACTGGCTGGCGCCCGAGAATTTCACCCCCGACGGCCAGCAACGCCGCAGTTTGGGCGACGACCGGGCCTAAGCCCGGTCCACATCCACAAAGGTTTCGTTATAGCACGCGCCCCGCTCGATATCGGTACGGATATCCGAGGGGATCAGCACATTCACCGTCTGCCCGGTGGAGGAGCTTTCGAGCCAAGTGCCCTTGGGGCTGTAGAGGACACCGGGCCGGGTGGCGTCGGTGATCTTCAGCCGCAACGCCACCGCGCCACGCCCATTGCGCAGAACCACGGGGTCGCCATCGCTGAGATCCAGCCGCGCGGCATCTTGCGGATGCATCTCGACCGTCTCGGGGTCAAGGCTGTCCGCGTGCCCGCCAAAGGTGGCATTTGTCCGTTTCGACGAACTGGGTGTGATCAGGGTGAAGGGCAGGTCGGGCGCAACCGGATCATGGCACGGCACGCCGCAGCCGAACCGATCCTCCAGATCCTGACTGTAAAGCTCGATCCGCCCCGAGGGCGTGGCGGGCAGCACGGTGTCGCACATCACCAGCGGCGCATCGGAAGGCCTTGCCATATCCAACGCGCGATCGGTCGGCATTTGACTGGGCGCATGGCCCCCCAAACGCGGATCGGTGCCGTCTATCGCCTGGTCCATCAGCGCTGCGTCACTGTCGCGGAACTCGGGCTCCTCATAGCCGAACCGGGCGGCCAGCCTGCGGAAAATCTCGGTATTCGGCAGGCTCTCGCCCACCGGCGCAATCACCGGTTCGGCCCGTTGCAGCCAGGTCTGCCCATAGGCGCCATAGATATCGTCGAACTCGAAATGACTGGCGGCGGGCAGGATCACGTCGCAATAGGCCATGCTGTCGGTCATGGTCACATCGGCGCCGACGATGAACAGATCCGGCCGGTTGAGCGCGCGGATCATATTGGACTGGTCCGGATGGGTGGCCACCGGGTTGTGATTGTAGATCATCAGCGCATGGATCGGCGGGTCCAGCTTGTCGTCCAGCAGATGCGCCGCCACATCGACGATATTGAACACCCGCGTTCCGGGCTGTTTCAGATGATCGCCCTGAAGTCGTGCCGTGGTGCGGGGAAAGGCAAGACCCGGTTTGGCGATCACGCCTGCGCCGGGGCGGCCATGCTGGCCGGTCAGCGCGTTCAGGGCCATTGCCGCGCGCAGGCCCGCCCCGCCCGAGCGGCCGCGCTCGATCCCGTTGCCCAGAGAGGTTGCCATTGTGCGTGCCCCCGCGATCCAGTCGGCCAGCATGTGGAACTCGACCGGGGTCAACCCGCAATGGCGCACCACCGCGTCCACATCATGGGCGCGCGCAGCCTCCAGATACCGGTCGGCGCCCAGCACCCATTTGTCGATGAAACCATGGTCCAGCGCGCCGCGTCGTTCCAGCTCCGCCGCCAGCGCCAGTGCCAGCACCACGTCCGAGCCGGGGCGGAGTTGCAAGTGCAGATCGCATTGTTGGGCCAGCTTGATCCGGCGCGGGTCGATCACCACAACCCGACCACCCGCCGCACGCACCCGTTTCAGAACCCGCATCAGATGCAGGTTCGAGACGGTGACATTGTTGCCCCAGACCAACACCAGATCTGCCTGTTCCGCCTGCTCCGGCGGCATGCCGGGGGCAGAACCATAAAGGCTGGTATAGGCAGTGCCGCGCACGCCGCCGCAAAGCGGTCCTCGATCCAGCATCGTCGCCCCCATCCGGTAAAAGAACCGCCGGTCCATCGACCCGCCTGCCAGCTCTCCATGCGGGCCGGCATAGTTCAGCGGCAGCACCGACTGCGGCCCATCTGTGGCGATAGCGCGAGAGAACCCCTTGTGGATCAGGTCGAGCGCAACCTCCCAGCTGATGGGCTCGTACGCTAGCGAACCGCGCGGCCCGGTGCGGCGCAGGGGGTGGGTCAGCCGACGGGGACCATGAACGAAATCAGGGTAATAGCGCGCGACCTTGTTGCAGATAACCGCGGCTGTAAACGGATTGGCCGCAGATCCACGTACCTGCGCAACCCGGCCGTCCTCGACAGTGACGCTCAAACTGCACGTATCAGGGCAATCCAGCGGGCAGACAGAGGGCAGGGTAAGGGTCATCTTGGTCTCCGATCAGAAGGTGAGAGGCCAAGATAGCCAAACAGGACTGGTCGAAAATGGCCAAAATAAGTCATAATAAGCAGACCAATCAACGGCGAGCATCCGCAACTCAGCCTTGGACCGCATCACTGCGGCCTTAAGAACACGTTTTAAGAGACTGGAAACAAAGTTCTTCCCCTATCAGCAATAATTTGCTACCGAAAAGCTAATAAAAAAACTGAGGCAGGCAGACGGTTAATGAAAACGGGCTTTCGTGGCACGTTCGTCATTTCCTGGTCGCAAACGGATTTGGATGGTCTTGAGGGGGCTCCCCTCGACGCGCTGACTGCGGGGGCGGTCTGGTCATGGCGTGGCGAGACCGTGCAGGTGGATGGACCCACGGGTGTATTGCGGCTGGACCGGGCGGACGGAGAAGAGGCGCTGCGCAAACGCGCGGCCCGCAAGGTGAGGCGTCTGGTGGGGGCTGCGGTACAGCATCGCACCGATGTCGAGGCGGTCGAGGTCGAGGACCCGCTTATGGATCAGGCCTTTGTGGTCACCAACGGGGCGCAGAGCTATACCATCACCCTTATCGAAACAGGCAATGGCACGCCGCCGCTGCTGATGTTCATCGACGAATTGCCACCGCGCGATACCGATCTGTGGGTGGTGCATCACAACCTGAACAGTGCCGATCCGCTGCCGGGCGCCCGCGAACGCGGCGGCGTGATCTGTTTCACCCCCGGAACCCGCATCGCCACGCCGACCGGCCCGCGCCTGATCGAGGAGCTGCGCGAAGGTGACAAGGTCCAGACCCGAGACAGCGGCCCGCAGGAAATCCAGTGGATCGGTCAACGCCGGATGACCGGCGCGCGGCTGTTCGTAATGCCGCATCTGCGCCCGATCCGCATGCGGGTGGGGGCGCTGGGCATCGACCGGCCCGATGCCGAGTTGCTGGTCTCGCCCGAACACCGGATGTTGTTGCGTGGCCCGACCGCGCAGGCGCTGTTCAACACCGACGAGGTGCTGGTGCCGGCGCGCGACCTGGTCAATGACAGTACGATCATGGTCGACCTGTCCCTGCGCGAGGTGACCTATGTCCACCTTATGCTGCCCAGCCACCAGATCCTCTGGGCCAACGGCATCGAAACCGAAAGCTTTCATCCCGCCCACGCGGCGCTTTCGGCGCTGGCCGAGACCGACCGGCGGCGGCTGTTGCAGCGCATGCCCGAGATCGAGGCCGACCCGTATCTCTATGGTGGCTTTGCCCGGCGCAGCCTGACCCCGACCGAGGCGGCGTTGATGTTGCACGAGGCCGCTTGAGGCCGATCCCGGATGCGCGGGCGGATCATTCCGCGCATCCCCTGCAAAACCCCTGTTGACTCCCCCTGCCGCGCGGCTATAAGCGCGGCTTCATTGGTGTTGGTGGCTCCCGCAAGGGATTGCCTGTCATGCCGCAAGGCAAGAGGACAACGCCCTTCATAGTGGCCTTTGCGGGCCTCGACCATATCGAAGGAGATCAGCCGTGACCAAACGCACGTCTGCCAAGTACAAAATCGACCGCCGGATGGGTGAAAACATCTGGGGCCGTCCGAAATCCCCGGTCAACCGCCGCGAATACGGCCCCGGCCAGCACGGCCAGCGCCGCAAGGGCAAGATGTCCGACTTCGGCCTCCAGCTGCGCGCCAAGCAGAAGCTGAAAGGCTACTATGGCGACCTGACCGAGAAGCAATTCCGCCGCATCTACGGCGAAGCCGAGCGTGTGAAGGGCGACACCGGTGAAAACCTGATCGGCCTGCTGGAACGCCGCCTGGACGCCGTCGTCTACCGCGCCAAGTTCGTGCCGACCGTCTTTGCCGCCCGTCAGTTCGTGAACCACGGTCACGTTCTGGTCAACGGCAAGCGCGTCAACATCCCGTCCTACCGCGTGAAAGAGGGTGACGTGATCGAGGTGCGTGACCGCTCCAAGCAGCTGGCCTCGGTTCTCGAAGCCGTGTCGCTGGCCGAGCGCGACGTTCCAGATTACCTGGAAGTCGACCACTCGAAGATGACCGCCACCTTCGTTCGTACCCCCCACCTGGGCGATGTGCCCTACGCGGTGGTGATGGAACCGAACCTGGTCGTCGAATACTACGCCAAGAACTGATCCGTTCAGCTCTTACGAATTCAGAAAGTCGCGCATATTCTGCGCGGCTTTCTTTTGTCCGGGTTGACCCTGTCGGTCCCTGTGGTATCGCGCGGCCAGTGCCCTTGAGCAACTGGAGCCTGCCGCCATGACCGCCAGCAAACGTATCGTCCTGTCCAGCGATCACGCCGCCATCGACCTGCGCCGCGCGGTTGCCGACCATATCTCGGCCCAGGGTTGGGAGGTGGTCGATATCGGCCCGCAAACACCCGAAAGCACCCATTACCCCAAACATGGCCGCGCGGCGGCAGAGCGGGTCGCCTCGGGCGATTGCAGCCTGGGCATCATTTTGTGTGGCACCGGTCAGGGCATCATGATGGCCGCCAACAAGGTTGCGGGCATCCGTTGCGGTGTCTGTTCCGACACGTTCTCGGCCCGGATGATCCGCATGCATAATGACGCCAACATGCTCTCGATCGGCGCGCGCGTGGTGGGCGAGGGGCTGGCGCTGGATATCGTCGATGCGTTTCTGTCTGCCGAATTCGAAGGCGGCCGCCATGCAACTCGCGTGGACATGATCGAAACGACCGAGGATTAAAGCGGCAGCGGCCGCCCCTCGGCAATCGCCTCCATCGCGAAATAGCTGGTGACGCTGTCCAGTTCGACCTTTTCAATGAGCCGCTGATAGACCTTGTCATAGCTGGCCATGTCGCGCGTCACCACCTTGAGTTGATAGTCGTAGTCGCCCCCGATGCGGTGGAAATCCACCACTTCGGGGATGGTCAGCACATGTGTGCGGAACTTCTGCAGCCACTCCGCCGAATGGTGGCGGGTGCGCAGCATGACAAAGACCACCAGATCCAATCCAAGCTTCTCGCGCGCGACGCGGGCGGTGGAGCCTTTGAGCACGCCCTCATCCGTCAGCGCCTTCAACCGCCGCCAGCAGGCATTCTGCGACAGCCCGACCCGGTCGGCCAGGTCCCGCTGGCTGAGCGAGGCATCACGTTGCAGCTCTTTCAGCAACCTCGTGTCAATGTGGTCTATTTTTTTCATATCTTCTATCAAATGACACGGAAATCTGGAAAATCAACTAAAGATAGGTGAGAAATTCTCTGTTTTGTTAGTTCAATCTGCCTCCATCAGCAGGAGGCCGCAGACATGACCCTTTCCCAGTTTCGCCAAGTGATCGAAGCCGATGCCCGCGCCGGACGCTTGGCCAACGGGCTGATCGGAGAAGGGGTGATGATCCCCGGCCTCAACGGGGACGTGCCGCTGGTCTATGCCGATTACGTCGCCTCGGGCCGGGCGCTGCGGCAGGTGGAGCAATACATTACCGAACATGTGCTGCCCTTCTATGCCAACAGCCATACCGAGGCGTCTTTTTGCGGATCGTATATGACTCGTCTGCGCAGGGAGGCGCGGGACGAGATCGGCCGGTGTGTCGGCGCCACGGAAGACGACGCGGTGATTTTTGCCGGGTCGGGCGCCACTGCCGGATTGAACCGGCTGGTCAGCCTGTTTGGGATTGGGGAGGCTGACCGGCCGGTTGTCTTTATCGGACCCTATGAACATCACTCCAATATCCTGCCCTGGCGCGAAAGCGGCGCCAAGGTGGTCGAGATCCCCGAGGCACCCGAGGGCGGGCCGGACCTGGTCGCGCTGCAAACGGCGCTGCGTGCACACGCGGGCAGCGACCTGATGATTGGTGCCTTTTCTGCGGCCTCGAACGTGACCGGCATCATCACCGACACGGTGCCGGTGACCCGCCTGCTCAAGGCGCATGGCGCCCTGTCGGTCTGGGATTATGCGGGTGGCGGGCCCTATCTGCCCATCGACATGGGTGAGGGCGGGTTGCGCAAGGATGCCATCGTGGTCTCGCCGCACAAGTTTCCCGGCGGCCCCGGCGCCTCGGGCGTTCTGGTGGTCAATCGCGGCGCGGTGCGGCGCGACGTGCCGACCTGGCCCGGTGGCGGCACGGTCAGCTTTGTCTCGCCCTGGGGGCATGACTACAGCCCCGACCTGGCCGCGCGCGAAGAGGCGGGCACCCCCAACGTGATCGGCGATATCCGCGCCGCGCTGGCCTTTGTCGTCAAGGATGCGGTGGGCGCGGACGAGATCGTCCGGCGCGAGGCGCTTTATAACGCCATGGCGCTGGAGGGATGGGCCGATAACCCGCATCTGATGCTGCTGGGCACCGACAAGGGTCACCGGCTGCCTTTCTTCTCGTTCCAGGTGCGCGACGACGCTGGCCGCCCGGTGCATCAGCAGCTGTTCACCCGGATGCTGAGCGATGTGCATGGCATCCAGGCGCGCGGCGGCTGTGCCTGTGCCGGTCCTTACGGCCACCGGCTGCTCGGGATCGACCGGGCCACCTCCGAGGCGCTGCATGCCGATCTGGCCGCCGGGCGCGAGATGCACAAGCCCGGCTGGGTGCGGCTCAACTTCTCGTATCTCATGAGTGAGGACACGGTGCGCTTCATCATCGACGCGGTGAACGACCTGTCACGCCGGACCGGAGACTATGTGCCGCTCTATCAGGGGGATCCGGCCACCGCGCGCTTCAAGGCCGCATGAGGGAATTGCGTCTTTTCTCAGACGGATGAGACCGGTATGAGGGGCTAATCTTCAGGAGCGCCCCGCATGAACCAGTTCACCCCGCAGCCCGGCATCATGGACATCGCCCTTTATCAAGGCGGCAAGGCCCATGTGGACGGCGTGGCCAATGTGATCAAGCTCAGCTCGAACGAGAACCCGCTGGGCCCCAGCCCGGCCGCGGTCGAAGCGATCCGCGCCACCGCGGCGCAGGCGCATCGCTATCCCAGCACCGATCATGCTGAACTGCGCGCCGCCATCGGCGCGGTGCATGGGCTGGACCCCGACCGGATCATTTGCGGTGTCGGCAGCGACGAGGTGCTGCAATTCGTGGCCCAGGCCTATACCGGTCCGGGGGACGAAGTGATCTATACCGAGCACGGGTTCTCGATGTACCCGATCCTGGCGCGGATGGCGGGGGCGACCCCGGTTCAGGTGCCTGAGCGTCAGCGCGTTGTCGATGTCGATGCGATCCTGGCCGCCGTCAACGACCGCACGCGGCTGGTGTTCCTGGCCAATCCGGCCAACCCCACCGGCACCATGATCTCCGAGGCTGAGGTGACCCGGCTGGCGGACGGTCTGCCAGGCCATGTGCTGCTGGTGCTCGACGGGGCCTATGCCGAATTTGTCGAGGGGTTCGATGGTGGCGCCGGGCTGGTTTCGGCCCGCGACAACGTCATCATGACCCGCACGTTTTCCAAGATTTACGGGCTGGGCGGGCTGCGCATCGGCTGGGGTTATGCGCCGCGCGCGATCATCGACGTGCTGAACCGCATCCGCCAGCCCTTCAACCTGTCGACCATGCAGCTGGCCGCGGCCGAGGCGGCGGTGCGCGATCAGGACTGGGTCGCCCGGTGCCGGGAGCAGAACACCATCTGGCGGGGCTGGCTGGCCGCTCGGCTGGCCGAGCTTGGCGTGCCTTCGGACGTGTCCTGCGCCAATTTCATCCTGGCCCGTTTCGCCGATCAGGATGAGGCCGAGGCCTGCGACCTGTTTCTGCAATCGCGCGGCCTGATCGTGCGCCGGGTGGCCGGGTATAACCTGCCTCAGGCGCTCAGGATCACGGTTGGGGACGAGGCCGGCTGCCGTGCCGTGGTCGATGCCGTGTGCGCCTTCAAGGAGGGTCGCGCATGAGCCCGGTCTATGACCGCGTCGCCCTGATCGGTCTGGGCCTCATCGCCTCGTCCATGTTCTGGGCGATCAAGCGCGCCGGACTGGCGGGCGAGGTGACCGGCTATGCGAGATCAGAGGCGACCCGCGACACCGCGCGCCGGATTGGCCTGTGCGATCGGGTTTGTGACAGTGCCGCCGAGGCGGCCGAGGGCGCCGATCTGGTGGTGCTCTGCGTTCCGGTGGGTGCGATGGGGCAGGTGGCGGCGGAAATCGGCCCGGTGCTGAAACCGGGTGCCACGGTGTCCGATGTCGGCTCGGTCAAACGCGCGGTGATCGACGCGGTGGGACCGCATATTCCCGAAGGCGTGCATTTTGTCCCCGCTCACCCGCTGGCCGGGACCGAGCATTCGGGGCCGCAATCGGGCTTTGCCGAGCTTTATGACAACCGCTGGTGCCTGCTGGTGCCGACTGAGGGTAGCGATCCGCAGGCTGTAACCCGGTTGCGCGCCCTTTGGGAGGGCATGGGCGCCAATGTCGAAGAGATGGAGGCCGATCATCACGATCTGGTGCTGGCGGTGACCAGCCATGTGCCCCATGCCATCGCCTATACGATGGTGGGAGTGGCCGACCATCTGCGGCGGGTGACCGAAAGCGAGGTCATCAAGTATTCGGCGGCGGGGTTCCGGGATTTCACCCGAATCGCGGCATCGGACCCGACCATGTGGCGCGACGTGTTCCTGAACAACCGCGAGGCGACATTGGATATCCTGGGCCGGTTTACCGAGGAGTTGTTCATGCTGCAACGCGCCATCCGGATGGGCGACGAGACCTATCTGTTCGACTATTTCACCCGCACCCGTGCGATCCGCCGGGGTATCATCGAGGCGGGGCAGGACACCGACGCCCCTGATTTCGGCCGGGTCAAGGGCAAGCCCACATGACCGGGCGCGGGCGTTTCCTGTCAGCGCTGGTGCTGGCGTTCTGGGCGTTACCGCTGGCGGCGAATGCACCGGCGCGGTCGCTGCGGCCCGAGGCCCGCGCGGCTGCCGCCGACCCCGTTATTCAGGCCGCCATCGCTGTGGCGACTGAGGAGGCTGCCGCCTCGGTGGCGGTTACCCGGATGCGCCCGAACCTGCGCCCGCCCTCGGAACAGGAGATTCTGGCCGCCGCCACGCCAACCCGCCCAGACGCGCCCGGCCTTGACCTGTCGCCGCGGCCCGAGCTGCGCCCGAAAGAGGTGGAGGAACGCGCGCTGTTCGGCCGCAAGAAGCGGATGAAGGGCGCGGTCTGCGGAAACCCGGATATTCAGGGCAGTGCGGCAGGCCGGGTTCCGGGCAAGATCAAGGGGTGCGGTATCAAGGACGCGGTGCGTGTCACCTCGGTTTCGGGTGTACGGCTCAGTACCCCTGCGGTGATGGAATGCGGTACGGCCGAGGCGCTGAATCACTGGGTTGCGCGCAGCGTCAAACCGACCTTTCGCCGTCGCGGTCCGGTGGTCGAGCTTCAGGTCGCGGCGCACTACGCCTGCCGCACCCGCAACAACCAGCGTGGTGCCAAGATCTCGGAGCATGGCAGAGGGCGCGCGATCGACATCTCGGCCTTTGTGATGAATGACGGCGAACGGATCACCGTTCTCGAAGGATGGAAGCGCGGCGCAACCCGCAAGATGTTGCGGCAGGTGTGGAAAGAGGCTTGCGGCCCGTTCGGCACCGTTCTGGGTCCCGAGGCGGACCGCTATCACAAGGACCATCTGCATCTGGACACCGCCCGCCACCGGGGCGGCCCTTATTGCCGCTGACGCTTTTGTGTCCTAGCGCAGTATGATGCGCGGCGCCGGTCCCAGCGGGATCGGCCCCAGCGTCACATAGCCACGGCGAAAGCCCAGTTCCACATCCAGCGCGTCCGGGTTGCCGCCCAGCCCCGCCAGCATGGTCAGCACCCGGCTCAGCGGCTCTGCGGCCTGCTGGGGCAGGGCGCCCGCCTGCTGTGCCATCGCCACCATCTCGCGCCAGTTCTCGGCCTTCAGCGCCACCGCTCCGCTGGGGATCCCGTATTCGTCGACGCTGACCTTTCCGGCGGCGAAGAGGCGCAATTCGCCCCAGGCGGCCTCGGCGAGCGAAAGGTCGATCTCGACCGGTTGCGGGCGGCGCTCCTCGAGCGCGGCGCGGTCCCAAGGGCGGTCGAATGTCACCGCCATCGAGATCTCGGCCCGTTCGAAACTGCGCGGCAGCCCCTCGGCCCCGCCCATGGCGTGGCGCAGGTCGCGACCCGGTGCCAGATCGCTGAGTTCGGCGTGCAGCACATAGGATTCGGGTTGATCCTGTTGCGTCATCGACAGGGTCAGCGCATCGGCGTCGGCCAGAACCTCGCCATCGCGGGTGACCGACCATTCGCCCGCGCTCAACCCCATCGTGCGCAGCTCCAGCACCACACCAGGCGCCAGATCCAGGTCGGCGCGCATAGCCTCGGCCTCGATCACCAGGGTCCGGTCGAAATAGGACAGCCGCTGAGGTGTGTCGGGAAACAACAGGCTTCGCCGTCCGGGCCAGATCGCCGGGCTTTGCAGCACCAGCCGGTCGGCCTGCCAGGCGGTGCCGGTGTCCGGATCGGCCAAAGCCGGAGCCTCGATTTCGATCCGGTGACGGAAGGGATAGCCCGACAGGCCGGTCTCGGCAAATTCGGCCTGCCAGCCGCGCGCGGCCTGCGTTTCGAACCAGGTCACGACCGAGCCGCGCAGGCCGAACCCAGCAACCGCCCAATAGCCCGACCAGACCACCGCCGCCAGCAGCGCCACCCGCACCAGGTTCAACATCGCCTGCCCCTTTTGTCTCTGCTCGATTTCCTGTTTATAGGCCGAAACGGGCAAGGACCAGCATGATGACGATGTGGGTATTCGGATACGGATCTTTGATGTGGAACCCGGGTTTTCCGGTGGCAAGGCGCGAGTTGGCGACGCTGAACGGCTGGTCGCGATCATTTTGCATGAGTTCGATCCACCATCGCGGCACCGAGGAAAAACCGGGACTGGTGCTGGCGCTTGACGCCGTGCACGACGCACAGTGCCGCGGCATCGCCTTCGCGGTCGAACCGGGGCACGAGGCACGCACTCTGGACGAGTTGCGCGAACGCGAGCTGATCTCCTCGGCCTATCTGGAGCGTGAGCTGGATGTGGCGTTGGATATCGGTGGTCTGGTGCGCGCGGTGACCTATGTCATCGATCCCCACCACGAGCAGTATTGCGGCGGCATGCCACTGGAACAGCAGGCGCAAATCATTGCCACCGCCATCGGTGGGCGCGGCCCCAATACCGAGTATCTCTACAACACCGCGGCCCATCTGGCGGAAATCGGTCTGGGCGATCCCGATCTCGACTGGCTTTCGGCCCGTGTACGCGAGATTACCGCATAAATCCTTGGCGTTGCGCCTCTCTTTTCGATAGGTTCGGGTCAGAGCAGTCAAGGGTTCAGGAACGCCACGTATGGCCCAGCCAGACCGAGAAGCGAGGCCACAATTCTCGCACCCGACCCGCCAGATCCTGATGATGCTGATCGTCATCGGCCTGTCGGGTTTTGGCGTCTTTGTCGCCATGCCGCGCGTCTTGCCGGTGTTTCAGGCCAACCCCTATCTGAACGGGTTCATCCTGCTGGTCTTCCTCATCGGCGTGCTGGCCTGTTTCTGGCAAGTGGTGCAACTGATCGGGTCGGTTCGCTGGATCGAGGAGTTCGCCGCCGGGCATGAGCGCGAGGATACCAGACCGCCCTCGATGCTGGCGCCGCTGGCTTCGCTGCTGCGCTCGCGCGCGGCTCGGATGCAGATCTCGTCCAGTTCCACCCGCTCGATCCTCGACTCGGTGGCTGAGCGGATCGAGGAAGAGCGCGAGATCACCCGATATATAACTAACGTACTTATTTATCTTGGACTTCTTGGCACGTTCTTTGGTCTTGCCACCACGATCCCGGCAGTGGTGGACACCATCCGCAGCCTTAATCCGCAGGAAGGCGAAGAGGGGCTTGCCGTTTTCAACCGGCTGATGACCGGGCTTGAGGCACAGTTGGGTGGCATGGGCACCGCCTTTGGTTCGTCGCTGTTGGGTCTGGCCGGGTCTCTGATCGTCGGACTGCTGGAGCTGTTCACCGGCCACGGACAGAACCGGTTTTACCGCGAACTTGAGGAATGGCTGTCGACGATCACCCGGGTCGGGTTTTCCTCGGGCGAGGAGGGACACTCCGAAAGTGGGGCCATTGCCGGGGTCCTCGACGCGATGGTCGAGCAGATGGATGCGCTGCACGCCATGTTCGCCACTTCCGAAGAGGGCCGGGCCGAGGTCAATGGCAAGCTGGGGGCGCTGGTCGATACCATTGCCGAGATGAACCAGCGCCAGGCCGAGACCGAGGATGTGACCGCCGCGCTTGACCGGGTGGCGGCGGGGCAGGAGGCGCTGATCGACTTCCTGCGCGAACAGGGCGCCCATGACGGGCTGGACGCTGAAAGCCGGATGCGCCTGCGCTCGATCGACGTGCAGATGCTGCGCATTCTCGAGGAGATTTCGGCCGGTCGGCAGGAAAGCATGGCCGAGCTGCGCAAGGATATCGAGCTATTGGCCAAGGCGCTGTCGGTTCCGCGTCGCCCGCTGCGCGGCGTCACCCGCGACGAGGGGTGATCCATGGCCCTGTCACGCCGCACAGGACACAGGTTTCAAGGGTCGGTCTGGCCAGGTTTCGTGGATGCGATGACCGGCCTTCTGATGGTGCTGACCTTCGTACTAACCATTTTCATGGTTGTGCAGTTCGTGCTGCGCGAGACCATTTCCGGGCAAGAGGACGAGCTGGACGCGTTGGCGGGCGAGGTTGGGCGGCTGGCGCAGGCGTTGGGGCTAGAGGAACGCGCCAACAACCAGTTGCAGGCGCGGTTGGGCGCGCTCAACGCCACGCTCAACGATACCCAGGATGATCTGAGCCAGGCGCAGGCGCTGATCGCCTCGCTGACGGTCGAACGCGACCGCAGCCGCGCCGCGCTGGACGAGGCCGCGACCCGGATTACCGCCTTCGAGGCGCAGGTCGCCGCGCTGTTGGCCGATCGCGACCGGGCGCTGGGCGATGTGGCGGCGCTTGAGGCCGAGCGGGGCCGGCTTCTTAGCGAACAGGAGGCGTTGAACCTGGCACTGGCGCAGGCTCGTGACGAGATCGACGACCGGGCCGAGGCGGCAAGGCTGGCCGCAGCCCGGCGAGAGGCGTTGGAGGCGATGATCGCCGATCTGCGCCGCTCGGGCGAAGAGAACGCCGCGCAGATCAGCACGCTGGAACAGCAGCTAAGCGAGGAAGAGGCCGCCCGACTGGCCGAGGCCGCCGCCGCTCAGGCCCTGCGGGAAAAGCTTGAAAATGCGGATGCGGAACTCACCGCGATGACCCTTGCGCTCGAGGCGCAGCGCCGTGAGGCCGAGGATACGCTGACCCTGCTGGCGGCGGCGGATGCCGCGCGCGAGCAGCTGAATGCGAAACTGGCCGAGGCGCTGGACCAGATCGAGGCCGCACGCGCGCAGGCGCGCGAGCGCGACGAACTCGCCGAACGTCTGACACGGGTGCTGGGCCAGATGGAGGTGGCCCGCTCCGAGGATGCCGCGCGGGTGAATGCGCTCGAGGCGGAGTTGGATCGTATCCGCGCCGAAGGGGGCGAGACCCGCGCCGCCCTGGCCGCTGCTCAGGCTCGTGCTGACGAGACGCAAAGCGCGCTTGAAGCGGCCCTGGCCCGGCAGCGCGCCGCCACCGTGGCGACCCGCTCGCAATATCAGGACGAGCTTGACCGGCTGCAATCCGAACATGCCGCGGCCCGTGAGGCGCTTGAGGCGGAACTGGCCAAGGCCCGCGCCGAGGCTGACACCACCCGCACCGATCTGGAGGCGCGTCTGGCGCGTGGCGAGGCCGAGGCGGCCAGCGTCCGAGCCGGGCTGGAGGCTGAATTGGCGCGCGCGCGCGCCGATCTGACCGCCGCGCGCGCCGCCGCCGATTCCACCGCCGAAGATCGCGCCTCGGTCGAGGCGCGGCTGCTGATGGCGCTGGAAACGCTGGAACGTGCGCAGGCCGCCGCCTCGGATAACGAGGTGTTGCAGCGGCGCCTGCTGGCGGCGCTTGATGCGCAGACCGAGGCGGAAGGCAGTGCCGCCCGCCAGCGCAGCCTGGCCGAGGAACGCGCCGCGCTGCTGGCGCAGGCCCGAGCGGCGTTGAGCGAGGAACAGGCGGTCTCGACCGAGGCGCAGCGCCAGACCGCACTGTTGAACCAGCAGGTCGCGGCCCTGCGCAACCAGCTGGGCAGCCTTCAGGCGTTGCTGGATGATTACAAGGCCCGCAACGCCTCTGCCGAAGTGCAGTTGCAAAGCCTGGGCCAGGACCTGAACGCTGCGCTGGCCCGTGCCGCCTCCGAGGAGCGCAAGCGCCGCCTGCTGGAAGAGGCCGAGCGCAAGCGGCTTGAGGAGGAGGCACGCGTACTGGCCGAACAGGCCAAGGATCTGGAGCGCTATCGCTCTGAGTTCTTCGGGCGGCTACGCGACGTGCTGGGTAATCAGGAAGGCGTGCGGATCGAGGGCGACCGTTTCGTGTTCTCGTCCGAAGTACTGTTCGATCCGGGTAGCGCCGATCTGTCGCTCGAGGGTCAGTTCGAGATCGCCAAGGTGGCTCGTATCCTGCGCGCCATCGCCGCCGATATCCCGCCGGAAATCAACTGGGTGATCCGGGTCGATGGGCATACCGACAACGTGCCGCTCTTGGGCACCGGCAAATATGCCGATAACTGGGAGTTGAGCCAGGGCCGGGCACTGTCGGTTGTGCGCTACATGGTCGATGCGCTGGGTCTGCCGCCTGACCGCCTGTCAGCGAACGGGTTCGGCGAATACCAGCCCGTCAATCCTGCGGATACGGCCGAGGCGCGGGCGCAGAACCGGCGGATCGAACTGAAGCTGACCGAGAAATAGCGGCTAGTTCACCGATACCGCTGACCGTACCCGGTCAACCTCGACCCCGCTGCGCAACAGCGTTGCTGTACCTTGATATATTCCACCGGGCCAGGACGCGCCCTTGAGCCGTCGGCCCGCGGCGCGAAAGAATTGGGCCTGGGCGCGGTCCAGCGCCGAATCCTGCTGGATCAGCTGCCCTTGCGGACCCTCGATGGTCAGCCGAACGATATCGCCGGCCTGCCCGCCAAAGGCCAGAACATAGAATACCAGCGCACCTGCGTCCGCAGGCAGATCGGGGCGGGCGGCGGTCCCGTCCTTGACCTGGTCGTAGTCGGGAACCGCGTCGGAAAAGCCCGCGTCGAGCAGCCCGCTGGCCGCGTAGGCGGGCGTTTCTCGCCAGAGGCTGCCCGAGGATGCGCCGCACTGCGTCACGTCGCCGGTGTGGAACGGGTCGACCACCGCTCCGTTGTAGCGAACCGAAAGATGCACATGCGGAAACTGGGCCTTGCCGCTGATCCCGACCTGACCCAGAACCGTGCCGCTTTCGACCCGGTCGCCTTTGCGCACGCTGACCGAGCCATTCTTGAGATGGCAATACTGAGTTTCCCAGCCGTCTTCGTGCCGCAGCACAACCCCATTGCCGCATTCGCGGCCCTTGACCGCCGCGGCATTGTCGGGGCCATAGACGCGGTCCTCAACCCCGTCGCGCAGCCCGGTAACGATGCCGGGCGCCGTGGCCAGAACATCGACACCGGCACGCATCCGGGCCATGGTGGCCAGCGCGAAATCGGTGCCCTTGTGCCCATCATAGCTGAGTCCGCCGCAGGTGAAGTCGCGCGCACCCGAGCCGGGATCGCGGTCGACATATTGCTGGATGTGGCAGGTCTCGCCCAGAGTACAGGCTATTGGCAGGTCCAGAACAGGATCGCTCGCCGCGGGCAAGGCGGCGAGCGAAAACAGGAGCGTCAGCCCCAGGCGCATCAATCGGCGGTCAGCAGCGGTGGCTTGTCGCCGGAAATTCGCGGCCGGTCGGGCCCGTCGATCTGCAGCACCAGTTCGCCGCCCTTGACGCTGACCCGGACGACACCGCCCTTGGCCAGCTTGCCGAACAGCAGTTCCTCGGCCAGCGGTTTCTTGATGTGCTCCTGGATCACGCGGCCCAGCGGGCGGGCGCCCATCTTGTCGTCATAGCCCTTGTCGGCCAGCCACTCGGCGGCCTGCGGGGTCAGTTCGATATGCACATGGCGGTCCATCAGCTGGGCCTCCAGTTGCAGCACGAACTTTTCGACCACCTGCAGGATGACCTCCTTGGGCAGCGGCGCAAACGAGATCACTGCGTCCAGACGGTTTCGGAACTCGGGCGTGAAGGTGCGCTCGATGGCGGCGGTATCCTCGCCCTCGCGCCGGTCGCGGCCAAAACCGATGGCCGATTTCGCCTGTTCCGAAGCCCCTGCGTTCGAGGTCATGATCAGCACTACGTTGCGGAAATTGACCGTGCGCCCGTTATGGTCGGTCAGCTGGCCGTGATCCATCACCTGCAACAGGATGTTGTATACATCCGGATGCGCCTTTTCGATCTCGTCTAGCAGCAGCACGCAATGGGGATGCTGGTCGACGCCGTCGGTCAGAAGCCCGCCCTGATCAAAGCCGACATAGCCCGGCGGTGCGCCGATCAGGCGCGAGACGGCGTGTTTCTCCATGTATTCCGACATGTCGAAGCGCAGCAGTTCCACGCCCAGCGTCTCGGCCAGTTGCTTGGCCACCTCGGTCTTGCCGACACCAGTGGGACCGGCGAACAGGTAGTTGCCGATCGGTTTTTCCGGCTCGCGCAGGCCTGCGCGCGCCAGTTTGATGGCGCTCGACAGGGCCTCGATCGCCTTGTCCTGGCCGAACACCACCCGTTTCAGGCTGGCTTCGAGATCTTTCAGAACCTCGGCATCGTCCTTGGTGACGTTCTTGGGCGGTATGCGGGCGATCTTGGCCACCACGGCCTCGATCTCCTTGACGCCGATAGTCTTGCGCCGCTTGCTTTCGGCAACCAGATGCTGCGCCGCTCCGGCCTCGTCGATCACGTCGATCGCCTTGTCGGGCAGCTTGCGGTCGTTGATGTAGCGTGCGCTGAGTTCCACCGCCGACTTGATCGCGTCGGCGGTATAGCGGACCTCGTGATGCTCCTCGAAATAAGGTTTGAGCCCTTTCAGGATCTTGACGCTGTCCTCGACCGTGGGTTCGTTCACGTCGATCTTCTGGAACCGGCGGCTGAGCGCGCGGTCCTTCTCGAAATGCTGGCGGAACTCCTTGTAGGTGGTCGACCCCATGGTGCGCAGCTTGCCGCCCTGCAACGCAGGTTTCAGCAGGTTCGAGGCATCCATCGCCCCGCCCGAGGTGGCCCCGGCACCGATCACGGTATGGATCTCGTCGATGAACAGCACCGCGTCGGGATGATCCTCAAGCTCGTTGACCACGGCCTTGAGCCGTTCTTCGAAATCGCCGCGATAGCGGGTGCCCGCCAGCAGCGCGCCCATGTCGAGCGAATAGATGGTGGTCTTTGACAGCACCTCGGGGATGTCCCCGGCGACGATCTTGCGTGCCAGCCCCTCGGCGATGGCAGTCTTGCCAACGCCGGGATCGCCCACCAGAAGCGGGTTGTTCTTGCGGCGGCGACACAGGACCTGGATGCAGCGTTCGACCTCGTGGTCACGGCCGATCAGCGGGTCGATGTCGCCGGCGCGCGATTTGGCGTTCAGGTTGACGCAATACTTGGACAGCGCGCTTTCCTTCTGCTCGCCGTCGCCGGAGGGCGCACTCGATGTCTCTTCCTCGCCATGTTCGGCGCCGGTCACCGGGCGGTTCTCGCCATAGGCGGGATCCTTGGCGACGCCATGTGCGATGAAGTTCACCGCGTCATAGCGGGTCATGTCCTGTTCCTGCAGGAAATAGGCGGCGTTCGATTCCCGTTCGGCAAAGATCGCGACCAGCACGTTGGCGCCTGTCACCTCGGTTCGGCCCGAGCTTTGCACATGGATCGCGGCGCGCTGGATCACGCGCTGGAACGCGGCGGTCGGTACCGCCTCGGACCCGTCGATATCGGTGACGAGGTTCGACAGATCCTCGTCGATGAATTCCACCAGGGTATCGCGCAATTCCTTCAGATCGACGCTGCACGCCTGCATCACCCGAATGGCGTCGGGTTCGTCCAGCAGCGCCAGCAGCAGATGCTCCAGAGTGGCGAATTCGTGGCGCCGTTCGTTTGCAGCCGCGAGGGCGGCGTGAATGGCCTGCTCAAGTGTGCTCGAGAATGAAGGCACAGGCGTGCTCCTCTGTCTTGGGTCGGGAGGGGGCCGAGTAGCGGTCGGACCCCACATCCAACCATGTGCTCATAGTATTAGAGTTTGGTTGATGTGTGCGGCTCTTCAAGGGTTTTCTTGACTTTGCCGCTCACATTTCTGGTGACAGGTGGCGCGAATGTTGCATTTGCGGCATCAGAACCGGTCCTTGCGGGCGCGGATTTCCGCGAAGACACGGGCGGGGTCGGCGCCCTGCATGCCCAGATGGCTCTGGATACCGGGATCGGCTGCGCGCAGGAACGGGTTGGTGGACTTTTCCAGCGACAGCAGGCTGGGAACGGTAGCACGCCCCTCGGCCCTCGCTTGATCTATCTCTGAGGCGCGAGTTTTCAAGGCTGCATTGTCGGGATCGACGGTCAGCGCGAAACGGGCGTTCGACTGGGTGTATTCGTGGCCGCTGCACACCAGCGTGTCGTCGGGCAGGGCGGCGAGTTTCGAAAGGCTGGCCCACATCTGGTCCGGCGTGCCCTCGAACAGGCGACCGCATCCCTGCGCCATCAGACTGTCGGCGGTAAAGACTGCCTTGGCTGCGGGCAGGTAAAGGGCGATATGCCCGACAGTATGGCCCGAGACGTCGATGACTTCGACCGTTGCGCCTCCGAACTCGAACCGGTCGCCCTCGGACACGGCCATGTCCAGCGGAGGCAGGCGATGGGCATCAGCCTCGGCCCCGATCACCGTGGGGTCATAGCGGGTGCGCAGCGCCTCGAGCCCGTCGACATGGTCCCAGTGGTGATGAGTCAGCCAGACCTGATCCAGCGACCAGTCGTGGCGGTTCAGTTCGGCCTGGATGGGCGCTGCTTCGGGGGCGTCGACCAGCGCGGTCTTGCCGCTATCGCTGTCATGTACGAGGAAGGCGTAATTGTCGCTTAGGCATGGGACCGTAACGATTTCAAGGGGCATGGTCTTTTGGCCTTTCGTTGCTAGACTGCCCCAGCCAAACAGATCGGGCGAGCGGCTGCAATGCATCTGGACGTGCAGGACTTGAGGAATTTCTACTACCGCAGCACATTGGGGCGGGCGGCGCAGGCGGCGATCCGTGGCCGACTGCTGGAGATCTGGCCCGAGGCCAAGGGCCAGACGGTAGCTGGCTTCGGCTTTGCGGTGCCGCTGCTCAGGCCTTATCTGGCCGAGGCGCGGCGGGTGATCGGCCTGATGCCCGGCCCGCAAGGGGTGATGCCCTGGCCCGCTGGAATGCCCAATGTCTCGGTCCTGTGCGAAGAGACGCTGTGGCCGATCGAGACCGGTCATGTGGACCGGCTGGTGGTGATGCACGGGCTTGAAACCTCAGAACACCCAACCCAGGTGCTTGATGAATGCTGGCGGGTGCTGGGGCCGGGGGGCAAGGCGATATTCGTGGTACCCAACCGGGCCGGGCTGTGGTCACGTTCGGACAAGACGCCATTCGGCTTTGGCCGCCCCTATACACTTGGCCAGCTGGAGACCCAGCTGCGCAAGCACCAGTTCCTGCCCGAGTTTCATTGCTCGGCCCTGTATCAGCCGCCCTCGTTCAAACGGTTCTGGCTGAAATCGGGCGCTCTGATCGAGCGGACCGGAACCCGCCTGCCCACCATCATGGCGGGTGGGGTGTTCATCGTCGAGGTTTCGAAACGGGTGCATCCGCCGCGCGGAAACCCGGTGCGCGACGCCACGCGCCGCCCGGTCAAGGCGCTGGACGGGTTGTTGAAGCCGGCCTGATCAGGCCCCGGATGCGTCACAGGAATCGCGAAAAGCTGCAAACGGGTAACATTTTTCAAGCACTTAAGAGGGTCCAAAGGGTCGCAGTTCAGGTAACGCCTTGAAAACGCAGGATTTGGGTCCAAAGCCGTTATCGCTATACTATATTGCGACACTGGGACTGCTCTGCTACATCCCCCCTGATTTTGATGACCTGCCGCCAGGGCGGGGTATCTTCACGCCCCCGGGGTCGCGCGCCACGCGCGTTCGGGGCCAAAATATCGGAAGGGTGGACGTGTCCGAACCAGCTTCGATTTCCGCAGGCATCGCCGAGCGCTATGCCACCGCGATCTTTGCGATCGCGCAAGACAATAACGACCTCCAGGGGCTGGAAACCGGCATCAACGATCTGACCGCCGCCCTGGGTGAAAGCGCCGATCTGCGCAGCCTGATCGCCTCGCCGCTGGTCTCGCGCGCCGATCAGGAGGCCGCGATCACGGCGGTTGCCAAGAAGATGAAACTGAATCCGGTGCTGGCCAACGCGCTGGGCCTGATGGCGCAGAAACGGCGCCTGTTCGTGCTGCCGCAACTGCTGAACGCGCTGCGCGATGCGCTGGCAGAGGCGCGCGGCGAAGTCACGGCAGAGGTCGCATCGGCCAAGGCGCTGACCAAGACCCAGATCGAAAAGCTGACCAAGACGCTGAGCGAAAAGGTTGGCAAATCGGTTACCATCAATGCGACCGTGGATGAAAGCCTCATCGGCGGTCTTGTCGTCAAAGTTGGCTCGAAGATGATCGACAGCTCGATCCGCTCCAAGCTCAACTCCCTCCAGAATGCAATGAAAGAGGTCGGATAAATGGGTATCCAAGCTGCAGAGATTTCTGCAATCCTGAAGGACCAGATCAAGAATTTTGGTCAGGAAGCAGAAGTGGCCGAAATCGGCCGGGTGCTGAGCGTCGGCGACGGTATCGCCCGCGTTTACGGCCTCGACAATGTTCAGGCCGGTGAAATGGTCGAATTCCCGGGCGGCATCATGGGCATGGCGCTGAACCTGGAAAGCGACAACGTCGGCGTCGTGATCTTCGGCTCCGACCGGGACATCAAGGAAGGCGACACCGTCAAGCGCACCAACTCCATCGTGGACGTGCCGCAGGGCGACGAGCTGCTGGGCCGCGTTGTCGACGGTCTGGGGAACCCGATCGACGGCAAGGGCCCGATCAATGCCAAGCAGCGCGGCGTTGCCGACGTCAAGGCGCCCGGCATCATCCCGCGTAAATCGGTGCACGAGCCGATGGCGACCGGCCTCAAGGCCGTCGACTCGATGATCCCGATCGGCCGCGGCCAGCGCGAGCTGATCATCGGCGACCGTCAGACCGGCAAGACCGCAATCGCGCTCGACACCATCCTGAACCAGAAATCCTATAATGATGCCGCTGGCGACGACGAGAGCAAGAAGCTCTACTGCGTCTACGTGGCTGTTGGCCAGAAGCGCTCGACCGTGGCCCAGCTGGTCAAGAAGCTCGAAGAGAACGGCGCGATGGAATACTCCATCGTCGTGGCAGCCACCGCATCCGACCCCGCGCCGATGCAGTTCCTGGCGCCTTATGCCGCAACTGCGATGGCCGAGTATTTCCGCGACAACGGCCGTCACGCGCTGATCATCTACGATGACCTGTCCAAACAAGCTGTGGCCTATCGTCAGATGTCGCTGCTGCTGCGCCGTCCGCCCGGACGCGAAGCCTATCCGGGCGACGTTTTCTATCTGCACTCGCGGCTGCTGGAGCGTTCGGCAAAGCTGAACGAGGACTTCGGTGCTGGCTCGCTGACCGCTCTGCCCGTCATCGAAACCCAGGGCGGCGACGTGTCGGCCTTTATCCCGACCAACGTGATCTCGATCACCGACGGCCAGATCTTCCTGGAAACCGAACTGTTCTACCAGGGCATCCGCCCCGCTGTGAACACCGGTCTGTCGGTGTCGCGCGTGGGTTCTTCGGCCCAGACCAACTCGATGAAAACCGTTGCTGGTCCGGTGAAACTGTCGCTGGCCCAGTATCGCGAGATGGCGGCCTTTGCCCAGTTCGGTTCTGACCTGGACGCCGCAACCCAGCAGCTGCTGAACCGTGGCGCGCGCCTGACCGAGCTGATGAAACAGCCGCAGTATTCGCCGCTGACCAACGCGGAAATCGTCTGCGTCATCTTTGCTGGCACCAAAGGCTATCTCGACAAGATCGCCCTTAAGGACGTTGGCCGGTGGGAAGCGGGCCTGATCGCGCATATGCGCGGCAAGCGGGCCGATGTTCTTGAGTGGATCACCAAGGACGATCCCAAGATCAAGGGCGACGCCGAGGACAAACTCAAGGCAGCGATCGACGAATACGCCGCCACGTTCGCATAAGGAGAGAGTTGGGACATGCCTTCTCTCAAGGACCTTAAAAACAGGATCGAGTCGGTCAAATCGACCCGCAAGATCACCAAAGCCATGCAAATGGTCGCGGCGGCAAAGCTCCGCCGCGCCCAGGAATCCGCTGAAGCGGCCCGCCCCTATGCCGAACGGTTCAATGCCGTGATGGCGGGGCTGGCGGCCTCGGTCGGCGGCAGCGACAGTGCGCCCCTTCTGCTCCGTGGTACGGGCAGCGATCAGGTGCACCTGCTGGTCGTCATGACGGCCGAACGCGGTCTGTGCGGTGGGTTCAATTCGAACATCGCCAAGTTGGCCCGCGCTCGGGCACACGAGCTGCTGGCCAAGGGCAAGACGGTCAAGATCCTGACCGTCGGCAAGAAGGGCCGCGATTCGATCAAACGTGACTTTGCCGCCAACATGGTGGGTCACGTTGACCTGAGCGGTGTCAAATCCCTTGGCTACGCCAATGCACAGGATATCGCACGCGACGTTCTTGCGCGGTTCGATGACGGTGAATTCGACGTTGCCACGATCTTCTACGCGAAGTTCGAGAACGTCGTGACCCAGGTGCCGACCGCGCAGCAGATCATCCCGGCGGCCTTCGAAACCGAAGGCGAGGGCGACGAAGTTGCGCTGTTTGACTACGAGCCCAGCGAAGAGGCGATCCTTGCCGACCTGCTGCCGCGTGGCGTGGCGACGCAGATCTTCTCGGCTCTGCTCGAAAACGGGGCCTCGGAACAGGGTGCCCGGATGTCGGCGATGGACAACGCGACCCGCAACGCGGGCGAGATGATCGACAAGCTGACCATCGAATTCAACCGCTCGCGTCAGGCCGTCATCACCAACGAGCTGATCGAAATCATTTCCGGCGCCGAGGCGCTGTAAGAAAATCCGGAGACGAAACATGGCGAATGCAAAAGGCAAAGTCACGCAGATCATCGGGGCCGTCGTCGACGTCCAGTTCGATGACGCACTGCCTGAAATTCTGAACGCGCTGGAAACCGAGAACAACGGCAAGCGCCTCGTTCTCGAAGTGGCTCAGCACTTGGGCGAGAACACCGTCCGCACCATCGCGATGGACGCGACCGAAGGTCTGGTCCGTGGCGCGGTGGTGTCCGACACCGGCGGCCCGATCTCGGTGCCGGTTGGCAATGCCACCCTGGGCCGCATCCTGAACGTGATCGGCGAGCCGGTGGACGAAAAGGGCCCGGTCAACGCGACCGAGACCCGTGCCATCCACCAGCCTGCACCCGAGTTCGAAGAACAGTCGACCGCGACCGACATCCTGGTCACCGGCATCAAGGTCATCGACCTGCTTGCCCCTTACTCCAAGGGCGGCAAGATCGGCCTGTTCGGCGGCGCCGGCGTGGGCAAGACCGTTCTCATCATGGAACTGATCAATAACATCGCAAAAGTGCACTCGGGTTTCTCGGTGTTCGCGGGTGTGGGTGAACGGACCCGTGAGGGCAACGACCTCTACCACGAGATGATCGAATCCAACGTTATCAAACCGGATAACCTGGAAGAGTCGCAGGTGGCCCTGGTTTACGGCCAGATGAACGAGCCTCCGGGAGCCCGTGCCCGCGTCGCCCTGACCGGCCTGACCCTGGCCGAGCAATTCCGCGACCAGTCCGGTACCGACGTTCTGTTCTTCGTGGACAACATCTTCCGCTTTACCCAGGCCGGTTCCGAAGTGTCCGCTCTGCTCGGCCGTATCCCCTCGGCCGTGGGTTACCAGCCGACGCTGGCCACCGACATGGGCGCGATGCAGGAACGCATTACCTCGACGAAGGCAGGCTCGATCACCTCGATCCAGGCCGTCTACGTTCCCGCGGACGACCTTACCGACCCCGCGCCGGCAACCACCTTTGCGCACCTCGACGCGACCACCGTTCTGTCGCGTGCGATCTCGGAACTGGGTATCTATCCGGCCGTGGACCCGCTCGACTCGTCGTCGCGGATCCTCGACCCGCAGGTTGTCGGTGAAGAGCACTATCAGGTTGCCCGTGACGTTCAGGGTATCCTCCAGCGCTACAAGTCGCTTCAGGACATCATCGCCATCCTCGGCATGGATGAACTGAGCGAAGAGGACAAGCTGACCGTGGCCCGCGCCCGGAAAATCCAGCGTTTCCTCAGCCAGCCCTTCGACGTGGCGAAAGTGTTCACCGGCTCGGACGGTGTGCAGGTTCCGCTGGAAGACACCATCTCGTCGTTCAAGGCGGTTGTGGCCGGTGAGTACGACCACCTGCCCGAAGGCGCCTTCTACATGGTTGGCGGCATCGATGAAGTGATCGCCAAAGCCGAGCGGATGGCCGCAGAAGCCGCCTAAGGAGTATCCCTGATGGCAAACACGATGCAATTCGACCTCGTCAGCCCGGAGCGCCGCCTCGCGTCGCTTCAGGTCAGCGCGGTCCAGATTCCCGGCGCGGACGGGGACATGACGGCGATGCCCGATCATGCCCCCACCATCACCACGCTGCGCCCCGGGGTGCTCAAGGTCGAAGGACCCGAAGGCACCAGCGAATACCTGGTCACGGGCGGCTTTGCCCAGATCGGCGCCGACACGCTGTCGGTGCTGGCCGAGAAAGCCATTCCGGTAACCGAGGTGACGCGTGCGCATCTGGACGAACTGATCGCCGAAGCGCGCAGCTCGCACGAGGCTGCCAAAGGGCAAGAGCATACCAGCGTCGTTGACGACGCAGCCAAGCTCTTGGCCGATATGGAGGCCCTGGGCACACATATGGGGCTTTGAGCCTCTGTCGCGCACGGGAGATGAACATGGGCCAGCCGGGCAACGGGCTGGCCCTTTTTGCGTCAAGCTTTGGCCCGATTGACCGGGTAAGACGCAGGTAACAAACAAGGACTGCCCGGATTTAGAGCCAATGAAGCTTCTTTCTTCCCATTCCGTCGCCATTCAGCAGGGCGACGAGACGATGTTCTCTGATTTCGAGAATGGCGGTGACATGTGGACCGGCTCGGGCACCCGCGAAAGGCGCAAACCCATCGGTTTCGAGCAGCCCTTTCGGTCTGCACCGGTAGTGATGGTTTCAATCTCGCTGTGGGATGTGGATACCGGTGCGGCTGTGCGGGCCGAGGTCAAGGCGGAGAATGTCTCGCCCGAAGGTTTTGATCTGGTATTCCGAACCTGGGCCGATACCCGCGTCGCTCGTCTGCGGCTGGGATGGACTGCGATCGGCGAGGTCCAGAACGAAGACGACTGGGAGGTGATCTGACCAGCTGCGGTGACCCCAGAAAATTCGTCGAATTTTCTGGGGCGCCGACCGGATTCCGGTTCGTTTGAACCGGAATCCGGTCTCAGTCCATGTGATAGAGCGACTCGTAGATCGGGCGCAAAGTCTTGTCTTCGAACAGCGATGAAACCGACGTGCCGTTCCAGATATTCAGGATTGCCTGGGTAAAGATCGGCGCGGTCGGGACCACGCGGATATTCGGCGCCGCCAGAATTTCGGCCGTTGGCTGGATCGAGTCCGTGATTACCAGCGATTTCATCACCGAGTTGCTGACCCGCTCGACCGCTGGACCGCTCATCACCCCGTGCGAGATATAGGAATGAACCTCGCGCGCGCCATTGTCGAGCAGCACCTGAGCTGCTTTGCAAAGGGTTCCGGCCGTGTCGCAGATGTCGTCGACGATCAGGCAGATCTTGTCGGTCACATCACCGATCACCGTCATCTCGGCCACTTCACCAGGTTTCTCGCGGCGTTTGTCGACGATCGAGAGCGGTGCATTGATCCGTTTGGCGAGTTCACGCGCGCGGGCCACGCCGCCCACATCCGGAGACACCACCATCAGATCGGCCATCCGCTCTTTGAACTGAGTGCGCACATCCAGCGCAAAGATCGGCGAGGCATAAAGGTTGTCGACCGGAATGTCGAAGAAGCCCTGAATCTGGGCCGCGTGCAGGTCCATGGTCAGGATCCGTTCGATCCCGGCGCCGGTCAACATGTTGGCGACCAGCTTGGCGCTGATCGGGGTGCGCGCCTTGGTGCGGCGATCCTGCCGGGCATAGCCGAAATAGGGTATGACCGCGGTGATCCGGCTGGCCGACGACCGGCGCAGCGCATCGGCGATGATCAGCAACTCCATCAGATTGTCATTCGCCGGGTTCGAGGTGGGCTGGATGATGAACATGTCCTCGCCGCGGACATTTTCGAACACTTCGACGAAAATCTCGCCGTCGTTAAACCGCTCTACCCGAGCATTGACCAGCCCCTGGTCGACCCCGCGATAGAGGCTCATACGGCGGGCGATGGAGCGGGCAAGCGGAAGGTTGGCGTTCCCAGCGATCAGCTTGGGCTCGGTGAGTGACGGCATGACGATTATCCCCAGGCAGCACTGTCTGTTGTGACAGATTCGTGATGTTGACACCGCTTAGCATGGGCGTACGGTCCCGCAAAGCGCAGGCAGCGGAGAAAACGAATATGGCTGATATCGACTACTTTTTTGCGACACTTTCCCCTTTCTCCTATCTCGCGGGGCAGCGTCTGGAGGAGATCGCTGCCCGCCATGAGGTGAAAATCGCCTACAAGCCGATAGACATCATGGCGCTGTTTGCCCGTACCGGTGGCGTGCCGCCCAAGGATCGCCACCCGTCGCGTATCGAATATCGCGCGCAAGAGTTGCAGCGCCAGACGCGAAAGACAGGATTGCCCCTGAACATGAAGCCGGCTTTCTGGCCGACCAATGCCGCACCGTCCTCCTATGCGATCATCGCGGCTGGGCAAGCAGGCGGTGGCGATCTGGGTGCGCTCTGCCATGGCATCCTGCGCGCCTGCTGGGCAGAGGATCGCGATATCGCTCAGGATGAAGTGATCCGCGACTGCCTGTCCAGCGCCGGGTTCGACCCGGGATTGGCCGATAGCGGCCTGCTGGCCGGGTCCGAAACCTATGCCGCCAATCTCGAAGAGGCGGTCGAGCGCGGTGTCTTTGGCGCACCTTTCTACATCACCGCTGACGGACAGCGGTTCTGGGGCCAGGATAGGCTCGACGATCTCGACGCCCATCTGGCGGAGATGAAGGGGTGAGGGTGGCGCAGACCCTGCCGCAAGTCGCCCATGTCAGCCATTTCGGCCATGGTCCACGCCCGGTGCTGGCTCTGCATTGCACCATCGCCCATTCCGGCGCCTGGAAGGGGCTGACCCGGATTCTGGGGGAAGAGGCACGCTTTACCGCCCCCGACATGCTCAGCCACGGGCGCAGCCCGGACTGGGACGGGCAGGGTTGTTTTCAGGACCGTATACTGGGCATCGCCGAGACCTGCCTGACCGAGGCACCGATGGATGTGATCGGCCATTCCTTCGGCGCCACGGTGGCGCTGCGCCTGGCGGTGGAACACCCCGAACGGGTGCGCAGCCTGACCCTGATTGAACCGGTCTTTTTTGCTGTGGCCCGCCAGGACGCGCCCGAGTTGATCGACAGCCACGCGAGCGACGCACAGCCCTATCTCGATGCGCTATTGGCCGGAGACCGTGCGCTTGCCGCGCGGCTTTTCAACCGGATGTGGAGCACCGCCTCAAGCCCGCGCTGGCCCGATCTGCCCGAAGCGACCCGCGCTGCCATGATCCGGGGCATCCATGTGGTGCCGACGATGGATGCGGCGCTGTTCGACGACACCGCCGAGCTTCTGGCGCCAGGGAGGCTCGATCGTGCGGCGATGCCGGTGCTGCTGTTGCGGGGCGCATTGACCCACCCCGTGATGGAGGCAATTTCGAAGGGCCTCGAACGTCGCCTGCCCAATGCAGCGGAAAAGGTTATCTCGGGTGCGGGCCATATGCTGCCCATCAGCCACCCGGCAGAGACGGCGACCCATATCCGCGCGCTCTGGTCGCGGGCAGGCTGAGCACGCCTCTTCATTTCGCCAAAAATACTCCGGGGGAGGTGACAAAATTCTACGAATTTTGCACCGGGGGCAGCGCCCCCTGCACCCCTTCAGAGCAAGGAAAGGAACTGGTCTATCTGATCCGTACCGATAGACCAGTCGCAAACCATGCGACAGGCCAGCATCTCGTTCTCGTCCGCGCCCTCCAGCTCCGCGCCCCACAGGTGATAGGACGCGCCCGCACCCATCAGTCGTCGGTGGGTCGCGCGGGGAAAGCTGGCAAAGACGATGTTGGCCTGCGGCTCGTGCAGGAAGCTGGCGCCCGCCGCCCGCAGTCCCTCGACCAGGCGGGCGCAATTGTCATTGGCCCGCCGCGCCGAGCGCAGCCAGAGATCGTCGGTCAGATAGGCACCCATCTGTGCCGACAGATAGCGGTGTTTGGAAAAGAGATGCGCGCCGCGCTTGCGGCGCAGCTCGAATTCCCAGGCATGTTTCGGGTCGAAGAAGATCACCGCCTCCACCCCCATGCAGCCGTTCTTGGTGCCGCCAAAGCTGACCGCGTCAACGCCGGCCTTCCAGGTCATCTCGGCGGGTGAGGCGTTGAGGGCGACCAGCGCATTGGCAAAGCGTGCGCCATCCAGGTGCACCGGCAGGCCGTACTCCTTGGCCACAGCGCAAAGCGCCTGCAATTCGGCAATGGAATAGACGCCACCGCGTTCGGTCACCTGGGTGATCGAGACCGGGCCGCGCTGCGGCCCGTGCACGCCACGGGTCTCCTCGCCGGTAATAGAGGCGCGCAGCGCCTCGGGTGTCATCCGGTCGCCGCCGGACACAAGCGTCAGTTTGGCGCCGCCCGAATAGAACTCGGGCGCGTTGCACTCGTCCTCGTGGATATGGGCGACGGGCGAGCAGAAGATCGTCTGCCACGGTTGAGACAGGGTTGCGAGTGCCAGAGAGTTGGCCGCCGTTCCGGTTGCCACCAGATAAACCGCCGCGTCAGGCGCCTCGAAAATTCGACGAATTTTCTCCTGCACCGCCTGCATCTGCGGGTCTGCCCCATAGGCCATGGCATAGCCCTGGTTGGCCTCGGTCAGGGCCGCAAGGATCTCGGGATGGACGGGACCGGAATTGTCAGAGGCAAAGAACATCAGATCGGCTCCTCGATGATATGGTCTTCCCAGTCTTCTTCGGGGGTTTCAAACTCGGATACGGTGATGCCGCGCACCGATACGCCCGCGCGATGCACGCTTTCGGGGTCGCCCGAGATCAGCGGGTGCCAGTCGTAAAGCGGCTTGCCCTCCCACAGCAATCGATAGGCGCAGGTGCGGGGCATCCAATAGGCGTGGCTGTCCAGGTTGTCGGGGGTCAGCACGATGCAATCGGGCACGAACTGGTGCCGGATCGGGTATTGCGTGCAATGACAGCTCTCGTCATCCAGCAGTCGGCAAGCGACCCGGGTCAGCTCGACCTCGCCGGTATCCTCGTCCTCGAGCTTGTTCAGGCAGCATTTGCCGCAGCCATCACATAGCGCCTCCCACTCGGTCTTGCTCAGCCGCGCCAACGGCTTGCGCTCCCAGAACCGCGGGCGCAGCCCGTAGCGCTCGATCGGATCCTTCATGGCGCCGCCAGGATGTCGCGGGCGCGGGCGCAATCGGCGTCCATCTGCGCGATAAGGGCGTCCAGCCCGTCAAAGGTCATTTCGGGGCGCAGATACTCGACCAGCCCGACGCTCAGCGTTGCGCCATAGAGATCGCCGGAGAAGTCGAACAGAAAGGTTTCGATATTGGGTTGCTCGCCGTTGAACATCGGCCGTACCCCGACCGAAGCAGCACCGCGATAGCTGCCCTTGTGCGGTCCGTCCAGCACATCGACTAGCACCGCATAGACGCCAAACCGGGGCGGGTGCAGCCCGTCGATGGACATGTTGGCGGTGGGAAAGCCCAATTCGCGCCCGCGCTGCTCGCCACCGATCACTTCGCCCTCGATCCGGTGCCAATGGCCCAGCATCGCGGCGGCGTCGCGCGGGCGGCCGTCGCTCAGCGCGGTGCGGATCGCGGTCGACGAGATCACGCGCTCGGTCTGTTCCAGAAGCGGCGCAACGGTGACGCCGAACCCCATTTCCTGACCAAACCGGACCATGTCGGCGGCATTGCCGCTGCGGCCCTTGCCGAAACAGAAATCGGCACCGATCACGACATGAGCCAGGCCCAGCCCGTCGCAGATGACGCTGCGCGCGAATTCTTCGGGTGTCAGCCCGGCCAGCGCGGCGTTGAAAGGCAACTCATACAACCGTTCTACACCCAGTTTTTGCAGCCGATGCGCGCGTGCCGGGCCACGCATCAGGCGAAAGGGCGGACTGTCGGGGGCGAAATACTCGCGCGGATGTGGCTCGAAGGTCATCACGCCAAGCGGTACGTCGGGCGCGGCCTGCCGCGCCAGCTCGATCACCGAGCGATGCCCGATATGCACACCATCGAAATTGCCGATGGCGACACTGGCGCCCCGGTCGGCAGGTTCGACGAATTTGTAATCCCGAATGATCCGCATGGCAGCAGGCCTAGCGTCCCGCGACGGCGGGATCAAGCGCTGCTTGCCGGAACCGGTTCGGCAACGCATACTCCGGGATCGGCGGGGGTGTTTTCGACCCTCCCGACAGGAGTTACAATCGGATGCAAACTCTGTTCCAACTGCCGGTTCCGGTTGCGGCGTTCGTGTTCGTTGCAGCAACGCTGGTGCTGGCATTGTCGGCCTATGGGCTGACCCGGGCGATACTGTGCCGCTCGGGTGAGGCAAAGTCCGACCTGGCCGGCCCGATCTTTACCCGTGTCGGGGCGTTGCATGCACTGATCCTGGCGCTGGTTTTCGCACAGGAACTGATCAATGTGCGCGACATCAGCACCGCCAGCGCGCGCGAGGCGGTTCTGGTGGGGGACGCGTTCTATGATCTCAAGCGCTATGATCCGGAGGAAACGCTGCCTATCCGCAAGGACCTGGCGGTTTATGTGCGTCTTGTCCTTGAGCAGGAATGGGATAGCCTTGCAGAGGCGGATATCCTCTCTCCCGAGGCCTGGGCGGCCTGGGAAACGGCTTATGTTGGGGCCCTGGAACTGGAACCCGCGACGGATCGGCAGAACGTGCTGAAGGGAGTTGTCATCGACCACCTGCGCGAGGTGTCCGGTTTGCGGCGATTGCGCGAGAATGCGGCGATCGCCAATGTGCAGGACCTGTTCATGATGGCCGCGGTCGCCGGGCTGGTCCTGACATCTGCGGGCCTGTTCACCCATGCGCCAAACACAAACAACATCTTTCTGTTGTCGATCTTCGCGGCCTATACCGGCTTGATCGTGTTCTTTGTGGTCGCCTTTGCCAATCCCTATCACGCGCCGGGCATGGTGATGCCGACGGGGTTTGAAAATCTGTTCATGGGAGAGCTGGCCGAGCTTGGCCGATGACGTGGCCGAGACGAACAAGGGAACACCGCAGCACCAGAGGTGCTGCGGTTGCATTCGACAGCAGTCGGGTTCAGTCGAACTTGCGTGAGGGGGCCAGCACCATCGCTTCGCCCACCAGCACCTTTTTGCCATCGACGGCGCAATGGCAGTCCAGCTTGACCCGGCGCTTGGCAAAGTCGATGTCGATCACCTTGACCTCGGCATAGACCGTGTCGCCGGGGCGCACCGGCGCCAGGAATTTCAGCGACTGGCCCATGTAGACCGTGCCATGTCCCGGCAACTGCTCGCCGATCACCGCCGAGATCAGCCCGGCGGTCAGCATGCCATGGGCGATGCGTCCCTCAAAGATGGTGTCGCGGGCGTATTCGTCGTCCAGATGCACTGGATTGCGGTCGGTCGAGACCTGGGCGAACATCTCGATATCCTCGTCGGTGACCTGCTTGCGCAGGTACCGGGTCATGCCCATCTCGATATCTTCGATACAGATCGTTCCGCGCGGCAGGTTGTCCAACATGTCACCCTCTCTATCCTGGTGGCGGAGCAACTTTGAACAAGTCTCCACCTGAGTTTGGCAACTTTATTACTTTGCAGGTGCAGAAAATCAAGTCCTTTCTGCTCAGCGCAGTTGTCCAATAGTATAGGTCGGGGTCCGGTTTTCCCTGTCCAGATAGGCCGTTAGCGCCGCGGGGTCGGGGCTGTGGCCAGTTTTGGTTTCCGATGCGGCCAGACCGCCCGAGATGAAGAGGGAATCAATTCCTTCGCCCATCGCCCCGGCGATGTCTGTCTGGATGCCATCGCCGATGGCCAGGATCTCGCCATCGCCCACATCCTGGCCCAGCGCGGTCAGCCGACGGCGGGCCAGATCATAGATCGGCGGGTGCGGTTTGCCGAAATAGAGGCTCTCACCCCCCATCTCGGTGTAAAGCCGCGCCAGCGCCCCGGCGCACCATTCGCGGATTTCGCCGCGGTCGACCACGATATCGGGATTGGCACATAGCAGCTTCATCCCCTTGGTCTTGGCATAGAGGAAATCGGGCCGGTTCACCGCCGGGTCGGCCATGGGATCGAAGGGACCGCAACAGACGATGCCCTCGGCCTCTTGCAACGGAACACGGGTGATCTCGACCGGGTTGTCCAGCAGTTTGAGCGGCTCGAAAAAGCCCGCGTCGCGGTCCCATTCGCCCATGAAATAGACCTTTTGCCCAACCGCGCCCCGGAACATGGCGGACCGGGCACTGTCGCCACTGGTGGCGATGGTGTCATAGGCGTCCTGCGGCACGCCAAACTGGGTCAGCTGCGTCGCCACACCCGCGCGCGGCTTGGGCGAGTTGGTGACCAGCACCACGATGCCGCCCGCCGCGCGATAGGCCTGCAACGCGGCGACCGCCTCGGGGTAGGCCGTCACCCCGTTATGGACACAGCCCCACAGATCGACGAACAGCGCGCGATAACGGTCGGAGATGTCGGAGAGGGTGTTGATGATCTGGGTCATTTCGAGGTCCGGCTTTGTAACTGTCGCAGGCCGTGTATGCCGCATGCGCCGGACGATGACCATGGGCAAGCGCTGACCATCAAGTGCGAAAGCTTTCCAGCCGCCGCCCGGTGCGGCGCGTCATCACGCGGCGGAGCGCGGTGGCATCACCATATCCGACCCGATGCGCGATCTGTTCCAGACTCAGCCCGCCCGTGCGGTAAAGGCGGATCGCCTCGGTCACCCGCAGGGTCTGGGCGAACTCGCCCGGGGTCATGCCCGCGACCCGCGACAGACGACGGGCAAAGGTGCGCGCGCCCAGCCCGGCGGCATCGGCCAGTTCGGCCAGCGGCACCTGCCGGGTGATATGGCGGCGAAGGTACAGCTCGGCCCGTTGCAGCGCCGGATCCCCCGCCACCAGCGTCGCCACCGACAGATAGGGCAGTTGGCTGGGTCGGCTGTCAGCCAGCAGAAAGCGGCGACAATCCTCGGCCAGGGCATAACCGGCCTGGGTTTCGATCAGGTGCAGCATCAGGTCGATCTGGGCAAAGGAGGCCCCTGCCGTCACCAGCGCCCCATCGCTGCACAGCACCTCGCCCATCTCGACCCGGACCTTGGGGAACCATGAGCGCAAAAGTGGCGCCAGCCACCAGGTGGTGGTGACACGTCGCCCATCCAGAAGTCCCGCCGCCGCCAGTGCAAAAACGCCGGAACAGGCGCTGGCGATGCGGGTGCCGGGCCGGGCAAGGTGGTGCAACGCATCCGTCAGTATGGCAAAGCCCGACCCGTTCATCGCGGTGCGCAACTCTTGCGCCGAGGCAAGCCCCATGCCCGGCAGCAGCACCAACTCGGGCCTGGGTGTTTCAGGGCTGACCGCCTCGGGTCGCAGGGTGCGCCAGCGAAATGGCGCCGGCTCGCCGCGCAACGCGGCCACGCGGTTGGCGCTGTCCAGCATGTCCTCGGCGATAGCTAGGCTCGACCGCTGGCAGGGGGTTGGATGCAGCAGAAGGACGTCCATGGCGAGTTGTCCATTTTGGCTTGATTAATGTCATTTGTGACACTAGCGACCTGTGAGACCCGCGTCCATCCTGTGCCGTGACACCGACACAAGGAGACCAGAATGACACTTACAGGCGGATGTTATTGCGGCGCGCTGCGCTACGAGGCCGAGGGCGCGCCAATGCTCAAGGCACAATGCCATTGCCGCGCCTGCCAGACCTATTCGGGCGGCGCGCCCAACCTGTTCATGGTGATGCCCGCCGCTGGCTTTCGTTATGTCAAAGGCACGCCCAAGAGTTTTCGGCTGGAGGACCGGCCCGACCGCGTGACCCGCGATTTCTGCGCCACCTGCGGCACCGGGGTCGCCTCGCACCGGCCCGGCCTGCCAGCGGTGATCCTCAAGATCGGCACGCTGGACGATCCGGCCCTGTTCAAGGGGCCCAGGGCAGCGGTATTCGCCGCCGAGAAACAGGCGTTTCACATCATTCCCGAGGGCGTACACGCCTTTGACGGGCTGCCCCCCGCTTAGCAGGGAGCTATCCCG
Organism: Ruegeria sp. YKSD163; assembly: GCF_059612905.1. Lineage (NCBI taxonomy): Bacteria > Pseudomonadati > Pseudomonadota > Alphaproteobacteria > Rhodobacterales > Roseobacteraceae > Ruegeria > Ruegeria sp. YKSD163. Next base: position 42,843 of record NZ_JBXWRM010000005.1, on the reverse strand, counting down.
CCGGGTCAGATCACAGCGCGATGCGGAACCGGGCGAACCCGTCCGGCCCATCGCCCGCGGCCTCGATCTTCACACCTTTTATCCCGTCGGCATATTGCGCGGCGGCCGGCCCGGTGTCGAACAGGACCGAGGTGCCGGGCAGGGGCGCAAACGACCAGTTTGCATCGGCGCTGGGATTGATCGTGCCTTGTTCGACAATGTAGCGCACGATCACGTCCCGGTTGGTGTCGGGTCCCTCGAAAATTATCGTATCCGGCGAGGCGCCCGGGAAGCTTCCGCCGCCGCTGGCACGGTAGTTGTTTGTTGCGACCACGAATTCCATGTCATCCGTCACCGGCTTGCCATTGAAGGACAGGTTGACGATGCGCTGGGCCTCGGGATTGGCCATGTCGCCCTTGGCGGTAAAGCGTGACGGCTGGCTGAGGTCGATCTGATAGGTCACCCCGTCGATCACGTCGAAATTGTAGGACGGGAAATCGGGGTTCAGCAGAACCTGGTCGGCCTCGCCCGGCGTGATCTGGTTGAAGATCCCGGCAGACCGTTCCAGCCAGCCCCGCAGCTGCGCCCCGTTCACCCGCGCGGCGCGCACCGTGTTGGGGTAAAGGTAAAGGTCCGCAACATTGCGGATCGCCACGTCGCCCACCGGGACATCGGTGTAGTACTGCGGCCCGCCACGTCCGCCCGCCTTGAACGGCGCTGCGGCCGACAGAATGGGCAGGCCCTCGTGTTCGGTGCCCTTCATCATTTCGGCGATGTACCAGGTCTGGGCAATCGACACGATCTGCACCGAGGGGTCATCTGCCACCAAAGCGAAATAGCTGTGCAGCGCTGCGTCGGTCTTGCCCACCGGGCGGCGGACATAGGCGAGTGTCGCCTCATGCTCGGCGCGCGCGGCCTCTTCGACCTTGGCAACACTTTCGACCAACGGCGTGATCGAGCGATCCTCGTTGCGCTTCGAGATCGGGCGCGCCTCGGCGGTATGGGCCACGATGCGCCATGCCCCGCCGTCACGTTCCAGCATCAGATCGATCAGCCCCATGTGAGAGCCCCAGAAGCCGCCCATGGTCGCAGGTTTGCCCATGATGGTTCCGGCAGTCGAGTCGACGCCCGCGGTCCCCTCGTATTGCGGGCCGGGGAAGACGCGGTGATGATGGCCGGTCAGGATCGCGTCGATCCCGTCGACGGCGGCCAGCGGAATAGCGGCGTTTTCCTGCCCGTCCACATGATTGGCCTCGCCGATGCCCGAATGGCACAGCGCGATGATGATATCCGCGCCCTGTTCCTTCATCTGCGGCACATAGGCCCGGGCGGTATCGACTATGTCGCGCGCGACCACGTTGTTTTCCAGATGCCGCCGGTCCCAGTTCATCACCTGTGGCGGGACAAAACCGATCAGACCGATCCGGATCGGATGGGGTGTCCCGTCGCCGTCGATGACCTCACGATCCAAGATGACATAGGGCGGCAACAGCGTCTTGTCCTCGCGCGGGGAACTGCCCGCCTCGCGGGCGATATTGGCGCAGACAACCGGGAAATTCGCGCCAGCCAGCGACTTTGTCAGGAAATCGAGCCCATAGTTGAACTCGTGATTGCCCAAGGTCGATCCGTCAAATCCCAGCGTGTTCATCGCGGTAATGATCGGATGGCTGTCGCCCTCGGCCATGCCACGTTCATAGGCGATGTAATCGCCCATCGGGTTGCCTTGCAGGAAATCGCCGTTATCGATCAGCAACGAGTTGGTGCTTTCGTCCCGGATCGACTGGATTAGCGCCGCTGTGCGTGACAGGCCGACGGTGTCGATCGGTTTGTCGGCGTAATAGTCATAGGGGTAGACATGTACGTGGAGATCCGTCGTCTCCATGATCCGCAAATGGGCCTGCATCCCGGATGCCCTTGCCGAGAACGGATGCAGCGCGATAAAGCCGGCGGTTGCGCCGATAAAGGAACGGCGGTCCAGTAGAAGCGGCATTTTAGTACCTCCGGTTATTGAAAATGAGTTATCAATTCTAAAGGTCGGAGCACTGAACCCCGCCAGCACGCAGAGATCGGACAGCCCGATTCCCGAGGTTGCTGAACAAAGTGTCTCACTATCGCGGCCACAAAAAAAGGGCGCGTATCCGCGCCCTTTCTCCGGTTTGAACCGGTTCGACAGAAGTGGCTGTCAGACCTTGAGGTTCGGGATGATCTGTTTCTTGCGGCTCATGATGCCGGGCAGGACAACCGTGTCGCCCGAAACCGAGGCGCCAAAGCTCTTTTCGGCCACCGTCTTGACCAGATCGTTGGGTACCAGCAGGGTGGCTTCCTCGTTCAGGATGTCGATCACGAACAGCAGCACCTGATCGGCGCCGTCTTCCTTGGCCACGTCGATCATCGAGGCCATCAGGCTGTCCTTGCGGTCCAGCAGCACCTGCGGCGCGGTGGTTTCCAGAACCGAGACCCGGAATTCCTTGCCGTCGACATTGTACTCTTTCGAGTCCATCCGCAGCAGTTCGGCATCCGAGAAGGACGACACGTCCGACTTGGCCGCGAACATTTCGGCGGCATAGGACGGAATGTCGATGCCCAGATCGGCGGCCAGTTTCTCGGCCACGGCGCGGTCGTGATCGGTGGTGGTGGGCGAGCGGAATTCCAGCGTGTCGCTGAGGATGCAGGTCAGCGCCGCACCCTTGATCGCTTCGGGCATGCGGGCGGCATCGTCGCCCATAAGGTCAACCATGATGGTGGCGGTACAGGCCAGCGGGCGCAGGGTGATGTCGATCGGGCCCTTGGTCTTCAGCCCGCCGATCAGCGCGTGATGGTCGATGATCTGGCGGATATCGGCGTCATTGACGCTGGCGGGCAGTTCGGCGGGGTTGTTGGTGTCAACGATCACGACCGGGGCGTCTGCTGCCAGGTCTGAGATGATCTCGGGCTTGTCGAGACCCCAGCGGTTCAGCATAAAGGCGGCTTCGGTGTTGGGTTCGCCCAGCAGCACCGGTTTGGCGGCCTGGCCCTTCACCTCGGTCAGATACCAGGCCCAGACGATGGGCGAGCCGGTGGAATCGGTGTCGGGGGATTTGTGGCCGAATACCTGAATGGTCATGTCTCTATCCTGCGGATGGTCGAATTTGCGCGCCTTATAGGGGCGTGGACTGGGCTTGTCACGGGGCGCTGTGCGGGCTGCGACCCTTGGTCTGTCCCGGCGTCAGAATTCGGCCCGTTTCAGGCTGTAACCCGCCTCGGCCAACAGGTTCAGCAGACCCTGTCGCCCATGCAGATGCGCGGCGCCCACGGCGACCACGGCGGTCTGGTCGCGAATCTCAAGGATATGGCGCATCCAGTTGTGATTGCGCCCCTCGACCAGCTCCAGCATGAAACTGTCCCAGAGCGGGGCGAACTCTTCGCGCGTCAAACCGCTGCGCGCCATCGCGTCGCGTCGCGAGAATTCCAAGAATTCAGCGTGGCGCTCTTCGAAATACATCGCGCTTAGCGTTACCAGCTGGTCGGCATTGGCGCCCAGCATGTTCGAGAACAGTTCCATGTCGCGCGCCTGTTCTTCGATCGGGGTGGCGGTGAACAAGGCCAGCAGTTCGGCGCTGGTCTCCAGCGAGTGCTGCGGCAGGCCATGGTGATCTGCCAGAACAGCAAGCCGCCGGTCCATGCCCAGTTTCGCCTTGGGATCGCGCAGCAGGCAGGGCGGCAGTGACAGGACCGAGCCCAGAACCCAAGGCTGCATCTTGGCCCCCATCCAGGCCGGGATATTGCGTTCTGCCAAGGCTGTGGCAATGCGGTTCCATCCCTCTTCGCTCATCAACTCTATCAGGGTCGGGCCTTCGGTGATCAGCGCCACTTCGGGGTTGCTCATCACCTCACGCTCGAATTCCGCCAGATCGGGGGTGTTCATCTCGAACCAGACCGCATCGGCACTTTCGATCACCGGTGCCAGCCGCTGGGCCGCGACGCTCATGCGGGCATCGTTCACATGCAGGGTGCCGATCAGGTGCAGCGTGGTATCGCCCCGGGTCGCGACCCAATGATTGCCTTCGGGAAAAGGGGTGGCTGCTGCGGCCTGCTCCAGCTCGGCGCGGTGCTTGTCCAGCAGATCGTCACGCAGATCGTGCCCCTCGCAGGCGGCCTGCGCTGCCAGCGGCATCAGGAGAAACAGCAGGACAGAGAGAAAACGCATCCCAAGCCCCCGCAAAGATCAGAATTCGGCCCGGCTAAGGCTGTAGCCCTGCCGTTTCAGCAGGTTCAGGATGCCGGTCTTGCCCGGTAGATGGGCAGCCCCCACCGCGACGACCAGAACCGGAACGTCTGCACGCAGGATCACCGGCAACCAGGCCCGGTTGCGCCGGTCCAGGATATGAGCGTCGAACTGGCGCAGCAGACGCGCGACTTCGCTGCGCGACACCTTGAGGTCGCGATAGAGTGTCCAACTTTCGATCAGCATTGCCTCGGCCAGGCGCTGTTCGAAATATGCATTGGCCATGGTAACGACCTGATCATCGTAGTTCATCTCGCTCTTCAGATCGAGCAGCAACAACTGGATCTGGTCGCGGATCGGGATTGCTGACAGCGCCCGCATCCCGTCGCCGACATTCTCGAGCGAGCCGATCGGCACCTTGGCCCGGATCGCGGTCTTTTCGATGCGGTCATCCAGGCCCTGATAGGCAAACAACCCGCGCCCGCCGCAGCCCGAGGTAGACAGGCTCATCGAGATGAACCAGGGCTGCATCCGGGCCAGCACCCGCTCGTCGACCCCAAGCATGGCCATCTTGACGCTGAGCAGGCGCCAGTCCTCGGCCCGCATCATCTCGTTCAGTCCGGGCCCCTTGGGGATGGTCAGCAGGCCGGGTGTGTTGCGCAACACGGTGTCGAGCGTGGCCAGCTTCTGCTGTGTCACCTCGAGCAGCACCGCATCGGCCGACCGGATCACCGGCGTCAGGTTGCGCATCGCCGCCCGCATCCGACTGTCACCGGTATGCTGTGTGCCGATGACATGGATGCGACGGTTGCCCTTGGTTGCGACCCAATGATTACCATAGGCAAAGGGAACCTGCTTGATGTCGCGTGCAAGGCGCGCCTCGGCCTCGGGAGTCAGCCGGTCGCGCATGTCGGTTCCGGTGCAGCGGGCCGCTGCTCCGCCTGCCACCAACAGGCAGAGGCAGATCAAAAACACGCGAAACATGACAAGGCTCCTGCAATTTCCGGCTTTCCCCACAGCTAGGCCGCCCGGGTCGGGGGGACAACCCCGGGGCAGGGGCACGATTGTATTGCCGCGGCGATGTGCCTAGCGTGCAACCATGCTACGCGAACAGGATCTCTACCCTCCGCTCAAGGCGATGTTCGAGCGGCAGGGTTATGTCGTCAAGGGCGAGGTCGGCGCGGCCGACCTGGTCGCGCGCCGGGGTGACGAGCCGCCGGTGATCGTCGAGATGAAGCTGCGGTTCTCGCTGTCGCTGTTTCATCAGGCGGTGGCACGGCTCGCGCTCAGCGACAGTGTCTATGTCGCAGTGCCGCGCCCGATCGGGCGCACGGCGCGGCGGGCATTGCGTGACAATCTGGCGCTGTGCCGGCGGCTGGGGTTGGGCCTGATCACCCTCCGCGCCGATGGCCGGGTCGAGGTCCAATGCGATCCCGGTCCCTACCGCCCGCGCAAGTCGAAGGCGCGCGAGGGACGGTTGCTGCGCGAGTTCGACAGGCTTCAGGGAGACCCCAACGCGGGCGGCGCCACCCGCCACGGCATCGTCACCGCCTATCGTCAGGATGCGCTGCGCTGCGCGGCTCATCTGGCCGACAGGGGGGCGTCACGCGGCGCTGACGTAGCACGCGTAACGGGTGTTGTCGCCGCGACCCGGCTGATGCGCGATAATCACTATGGCTGGTTCGAACGGGTCGAAAAGGGGGTCTATGCCCTGACCGACGAAGGCCGCGCCGGGCTGGTTCACTGGGCCTATAGCTGGGATCACGAGGAGGCGGCGGGCATATCTGAGGCAAAGACCGGTTCCGGATAGCCCACCCGTGCCAGGTAGAGGCCCTGCGGCGGGCAGACCGGCCCACAGGCGGCACGGTCGCGCGCCTCCAGTGCGCGGCGCACGTCCTCGGGCGCCCAGGCACCGGCACCCACGCGCTCCAGCGTGCCCACGAAACTGCGCACCTGGTTGTGCAGGAACGAGCGCGCTCGGACGTGGAACCGGATCTCTGGGCCGGCGAAGCTCTGGACCTCTTCGACGCGAAGCTCGTCCAGCGTCTTGACCGGGCTGGCGGCCTGGCAGATCGACGAGCGGAAGGTGGTGAAATCGTGCCGCCCCAGCAACAGGTCGGCGGCGGCCTGCATGGCGCGCGCGTCCAGCCGGTGCCCGACCTGCCAGACCAGCCCGGCATCATGGGTCGCCGGAGCCCGCCGCATCAGCAGGCGGAACAGGTATTGCCTTTCGGTGGCCGAGAAACGGGCGTGCCAGTCTTCGGCGACTCGCGCGGCGGCGGTGATCGCCACCGGTTGCGGTTTCAGGTGATAGTTCATCGCCTCCGACAGGCGGAACGGGTCCCAGTCGCGGGTCATGTCGCAATGGGCCACCTGACCCAAGCCGTGTACGCCTGCATCGGTGCGCCCGGCCGCAGCGATGGTATGGGGCCCCGGTTCCAGCCGCGCCAGCGCCGCCTCGATGGCGCCCTGCACCGAGGGCAGGTCCTTCTGCCGCTGCCAACCGGCAAACGGGGCGCCCAGATATTCGACTTTCAGTGCATAGCGTGGCATGGCCGCGCTGGTACCGTGCGCCCGTCGCCCTGTCCAGTGGGGGCGCTGCCCCCGCCGCCGCAAGCGGCGAGTCCCCCGGAGTATTTCCGGCGGAATGAAGTCGGGGCGGATGGGCTTCTTTCTGGTGGGAAATACTTCGGAGTTCGAGGCGGAGCCTCGCAAAAAACATTGCAACCCTAGCAACCGGGCGGCGCGCTCTTTATCTTGGCGGGGAAACAGGCAGGGGCAGAACTTGGTCATAACCTCCATCGCAGACCGCGTGGTGCGCGGCGTCGAGACCGTTGCGGATACGCTGAGCGAGGCGCTTTTCGAGCCGGTGATCCGGCTGGGCGTGACCGGACTGGCGCGATCGGGCAAGACCGTGTTCATCACCTCGCTGGTCGCCAACCTGCTCGACCGGGGCCGTATGCCCGGCCTTGTCGCGGCACAGGAGGGACGGATCGAGGCGGCGTTCCTGCAACCCCAGCCTGACGACACCGTGCCGCGCTTTGACTACGAGGCGCATCTGGCGGCACTGACCGGCCCCGCGCCGCACTGGCCCGACAGCACCCGCGCCGTGAGCGAGCTGCGCCTGTCGCTCAGGGTACGGCCCGGTGGTCTGCTAGGCGGATTGCAGGGTCCGCGCACGGTGCATCTGGATATCGTGGATTATCCCGGTGAATGGCTGCTCGACCTGGGTCTGATGGACAAGAGCTATGAAGACTGGTCTGCCGACGTGCTGGCGCGGATCGGGAGCCGGTCCCAGGCGAAGGCTTATCTGGCGGCGCTGGGTTCCGTGGACCCGACCGCGCGCCATGACGAGCCCTTGGCGCAGGAGCTCGCACGGAGCTTTACTGCCTATCTGGAGGCGGCACGCGGGGCGGGGTTTTCCGACTGCACGCCGGGGCGTTTCCTGCTGCCCGGCGATCTGGCCGGTTCGCCGGTGCTGACCTTTGCGCCGTTGCCGGTGACGGGCGCCGCGCCGCGCCGTTCGCTGCACCGGGAAATGGCGCGCCGGTTCGAGGCCTACAAGGCGCAGGTGGTGCGCCCGTTCTTTCGCGATCATTTCGCTCGTATCGACCGGCAGGTCGTGTTGGTCGATGCGCTGGGCGCCATTCACAAGGGTCCACAGGCGGTTGAGGACATGCGCCTTGCGATGGCGGATATCCTGAACGCCTTCCGGCCCGGCCGCAATGCCTGGCTGAACCGGTTGCTGCTGGGCCGCCGGGTCGACCGAATCCTGTTTGCCGCCACCAAAGCCGATCACCTGCATCATAAACAGCACCCGCAGTTGACCGCGATCATCGAGGCGCTGACCCGTGAAGCGCGCGACCGGGCGCAGTTCGCCGGAGCCGAGACCGCCGCACTGGCGCTTGCTTCGCTGCGCGTCACTACCGAGGAGATGCGCGCCCATGACGGGCGCGATCTGCCTTGCGTGCGTGGCACCCTGCTGGAGGGTGGACGGCAGGCGGCCTTCTATCCCGGTGCCCTGCCCGAGGACCCGGGCCAGCTGCTGAGCCCGGCCCGCGCCGGGGCCGAGGCCTGGTTGGGGGCGGGGTTCCAGGCGATGAGTTTTTCGCCCGCGCCGCTGCAGCTGAAGCCGGGCGACGGGCCGCCGCATATCCGGCTTGACCGGGCGGCGCAGTTCCTGTTCGGGGACCGGCTATGAACGCGGTGCTGCGCCTGGCCCGGCCCGGTGATGCCGAGGCGACCGGAGACATCCTCTATAGGTTTGCACAGGACACGCCCTGGATGCCCAAGCTCTATGAACGGGCCGAGACGGTGGGTTTCTGCGGTATCATGATCGGGCGTGGCTGGGTAAGCGTTGCTGTTATCGGCGGGCAGGTGGTCGGATTCATCGCCCGCGACGGGCAGGAGATCTGTTCGCTCTACCTTGCAAAAGCGGCGCAGGGACAGGGGCTGGGCGCGGCCCTGTTGGCTGATGCGATGGGCCAGAGCGACCGGCTGGAACTCTGGACCTTTCAGCACAATACCGGAGCGCAGCGTTTCTATGCGCGGCACGGCTTTGTCGAGGCCGCACGCACCGATGGCGCGGGCAACGAAGAGCGCCTGCCCGATATCCGCTATGAATGGAGGCGGTCATGACCCAAGGCCCGATCCTGTTCGATCTGAAGGACGAGAAAACGCCGCCACCCGCGGTGGTCGAGGCGCCGCCGGTGCCCGATGCGGATCGCCCGCAGGGTGCGGCCATGCAAACTGCCGCCCGCGTGGCGGCGCGGCGCCCCTCGCGGCTGGCGCGTTGGTTCTGGGGTCTGGCCGCTGCGCTTTTGGGGGCGGTGATCTCGGTCGCGGCCTGGGATTTCGTTACCGGGCTGATGGATCGTGTCCCGGTGCTGGGTTGGGCGATGAGCGCGCTGCTGGCGGGTTTTGTGCTGGTGGCTTTGCTGATCGCGCTGCGGGAGTTCGCGGCGATCGGGCGGCTGGGCCGGGTCGACGGGCTGCGCCGCGCCGCCGATGCGGCACTGGCCGAGAATGACCTGGCTCAGGCGCGCGCCGTGTGCCGAAAGCTCGATACCTTCTATCGTGGGCGCGAAGAAACCCGCTGGGGTCGCGAACGGTTGGCCGAACGCGCAGGCGAGCAGTTCGAGGCGCATGACCTGCTGGCGCTGGCCGAGGACAGTCTGCTGGCCCCGCTGGATGCCGAGGCGCAGCGCGAGGTCGAGGCGGCCGCGCGCCGGGTGGCCACCGTCACCGCACTGGTGCCGCTGGCGCTGGCCGATGTGGTCGCCGCGCTGGCCTCTTCGCTCAGAATGATCCGGCGTGTGGCCGAGATTTATGGAGGTCGGTCCGGCGTGCTGGGCAGCTGGCGGCTGACCCGCGCGGTTATGGCGCATCTGGTGGCCACTGGCGCTGTCGCAGTGGGTGACGACCTGCTGGAGCCGGTGCTGGGCGGCTCTGTCCTGAGTAAGCTGTCGCGCCGGTTCGGCGAGGGGCTGGTAAACGGCGCGCTGACCGCGCGGGTAGGTGTCGCAGCGATGGAGGTTTGCCGGCCCCTGCCGTTTTCGGCACGGCGCCGACCTTCGGTCCGGGGCGTGGTGCGCCGCGCCCTGACGGGAATTGTCAGCAAGGCCAATGGCTGACTTCGGGTGGTAAGGGGGCGCTGCCCCCGCCGACAAATTCGTCGAATTTTACCGGCTCCCCCGGAGTATTTTAGGCGAAATGAAGACAGGGTCAGAGAAGCGAGGGAATCTCGTCCGAGTTCTGTCGCATCGAGGTGAGCCCCATCCGCAACCCATGGCCGATCCGGTCGGCCAGCGCCCCCCAGCGGGCGGCGGTGTCGGCGGCAAGCTCTTGGGCCAGGACCTCGTGAAAAAGGGCAAGCCAGAGCGGGAAATGATCGGGCCGTATATCGGGGCGCGCGACATGCACCCGCATCGGGTTGCCGTCGTAGCAGCGCTCTTTCAGGATGGAATTGCGCCAGAAGGCGGCGATCCGCGCCTCATGCGCTGGCCAGTCGCGCACATGGGCGGCAAAGACCGGGCCCAGTTCGCCATGGGCGCGGATGCGGGCATAGAAGACCCTCACGACGCGGTCGATCTGGGGGGCGGTGATCTGGAACAGGGGCAGGGGGCTGGGCATTGGCGTCTCTTTTCTGACTGTTAAAGTCGGATATAGGGTTCCGATCCGCAAGCGCCATACTGTCACAGGCGGGCGCTTGATCTGGGACAAGGACAGCCCACCGGGCAAACGGGAAGGCTAGCGCCATGAAAGAACATGGACATAGCCCGAAAGAGGTCTCGCAGCGGATCGGCGCCCCGCCCGGGCGCGGCGTGTTGCGCGACGTTGTTTATGGCGGCATCGACGGGTCGGTGACCACCTTCGCCATCGTGGCGGGCGTGGCAGGGGCGGGCCTGCCGCCCTTTGTCATCGTGGCGCTGGGGTTGGCCAATGTTCTGGCCGACGGGTTTTCGATGGCGGCGGGCAACTACTCGGGAACCAAGGCCGATCTCGACAACGTCCGGCGCCTGCGCGTGGTCGAAGAGCGCCATATCGCCCACTACCCCGAGGGCGAACGGCTGGAGGTGCGCGAGATCCTGGCGCAGAAGGGGCTGTCGGGCGAAGTTCTGGAACAGGCCACCGACGCAATCACCGCCGATCGTGGCAACTGGGTCGCGCTGATGATCGACGGTGAATACGGCCTTGGCAGTGTCGACCCGCATCCGATGCGCGCGGCGCTGGCGACATTCGCGGCCTTTCTGCTGGCGGGCATGATCCCGCTGTTGCCGTTCCTGTTCGACTTGGACGGCGCGTTCACCGTTTCAGCCTGGATGACTGCGGCGGTGTTCTTTGCCATCGGCGCGTTGAAAAGCCGATGGTCGCTGGCGCCGTGGTGGCGGTCGGGGCTGGAGACGCTGGCCATAGGCGGGGCCGCGGCGGCCATCGCCTATGGGGTGGGAACGCTGTTTCACGCCTGAAGCGCCGGTAAGGCGCGTTATTGCAGTTCGATCTTCAGCGGATAGCCATACAGATCCTGTGTCTTGTCTCTCTGGCTTGCCTGGCTGGCGGTGACGGCGGCGCCAACCAGACCATAGCCTATCAAAACATGTGCCGCTGCGGCTGCCGAATAGGCCTGTTGCGTCAGATTCACCGGCTTGATCGTTTCGTCGAATTCGAACTGCTCCGAGGTACAGCGCACCCGCATCGGCGGTGTCTTGGTGCCATAAGAGGGCAGATTGACCTCGCCCGGAATTTTCACCTCGGCGGTGAAATGGCTGCTGGTAAGCTGGCAGGTCTTGGGCTTAAACGCTGGCGGAACGGCAGAATAAGACCGGCTGTCGGGAAAGGTGATCCGCACCGGGGTGATCTTTTCCGGGGCGGTCGCCTTGCCGGCAGCGCTCAGTTGCACGCTGTTGGAAAGTGTCAGTGCGGCTTGCGCGCCGGGAGAGGCCGGTTCGGTACAACCTGCAAGATTGCTTGTCAGCGCAAGGGCGAAAAAGGGCAGGAGGGGTTTGTTCATTTTGGTCTTTGTCGTGGATTGCTGTTCGCCCTTGGAATGCGTAACCAGGCACTCGTTTGCAAGCCCATTTGACGCCAATGCGCGTAAGGCAACCCGGCTGTGTCATAACGGCGCTTTCCCCCCGTTCGGGAATTGCCTATAAGGCGCCCATGACCCACCGTGCGGCCATCATTATTCGAATTACCTCCCCGGCGCTCTGACCAGATCGAGACGCCGGGCAAAGGTGCTTGAGCCATCGCACCGAACCGAATATCCCCCAACCGACATGATTGCCAGAGGACGCCCGAGATGTGCGCCGACACGACCGCTGAAACGCCCGAATACAAAGACACGCTGAACCTGCCGAAAACCGATTTCCCGATGCGCGCCGGATTGCCCGCGCGCGAACCGCAATGGCTGGAGCGTTGGGAACGCATCGGCGTTTATGACCGCCTGCGCGAAAAGCAGGGCCGCGCGCCCTTTACCCTGCATGACGGCCCTCCCTACGCCAACGGCCACCTGCATATCGGCCACGCGCTGAACAAGACGATCAAGGACATGATCGTGCGCAGCCACCAGATGATGGGGTTCGACGCGCGTTACGTGCCCGGCTGGGACTGTCACGGCCTGCCGATCGAATGGAAGATCGAGGAACAGTACCGCAAGAAGGGCAAGAACAAGGACGACGTCAACGTTGTCGAGTTCCGCCAGGAATGCCGCCGCTTTGCCGAGGGCTGGATCGACATCCAGCGCGAGGAATTCAAGCGCCTGGGCATCACCGGCAACTGGGCCGACCCTTATGTCACCATGGACTATCACGCCGAGGCGGTGATCGCCGACGAGTTCATGAAGTTCCTGATGAACGGCACTTTGTATCAGGGTTCCAAACCCGTGATGTGGTCGCCCATCGAACAAACGGCGCTGGCCGAGGCCGAGGTCGAGTATCACGACAAGGAAAGCTTCACCATCTGGGTGAAGTTCCGGGTCCATTCGGTGTCGCAAGACGATGACACGGACCTTTCGAAGACAGACTATCTGCGCGGAGCCTATGTCGTCATCTGGACCACCACGCCCTGGACCATCCCATCGAACAAGGCGGTGGTCTATGGCAAGGATATTGCCTACGGTCTCTACGAGGTAACCGGCGCTCCAGACGAGTGTTGGGCGTCTGTGGGCGACAAATACATCCTAGCCGACAAGCTCGCAGGGGATGTGTTCCGCCGTGCACGGCTTGACGAAGGTCAATGGAAACGTACCGCAGATGTTCCGGCAAGTGACCTTGCTGGGGTTTTCCTGACCCACCCGCTGCACGGCGCCGAAGGTGGTAATGGCGAATGGGACGACATCCGCGATTTCCGCGCCGCCGAGTTCGTGACCGATACCGAGGGCACCGGTTTCGTGCATTGTGCCCCATCCCACGGGATGGAGGAATTCGAGCTTTACCGCGATCTGGGCATGCTGGAGCAGGTCATCACCTATAACGTGATGGACGATGGCTCGTTCCGGGCCGACCTGCCGTTTTTCGGCGGCAAGTACATCCTGTCCCGCAAGGGCGGCGAGGGCGATGCCAACAAGACGGTGATCGACAAGCTGGTCGAGGTCGGCGGGCTGCTGGCGCGCGGCAAGATCAAGCACAGCTATCCCCATAGCTGGCGGTCCAAGGCGCCGATCATCTATCGCAACACGCCGCAATGGTTCGCCAGCGTCGACCGTCCCGTCAATGACGGGCAGGATACCTATGGCAAGACCATCCGCGAACGCGCGCTGACCTCGATCGACCAGCTGGTGAAGTTCACCCCGCAAACCGGGCGCAACCGGCTCTATTCGATGATCGAGGCGCGGCCCGACTGGGTGCTCTCGCGCCAGCGCGCCTGGGGCGTGCCGCTGACCTGTTTCACCCGCAAGGGCGCGCTGCCGACCGACCCGGACTTCCTGCTGCGTGATCCGGCCGTCAACGCCCGCATCTTTGCCGCGTTCGAGGCCGAGGGCGCCGATTGCTGGTATGCCGAGGGCGCCAAGGAGCGCTTCCTCGGCAACGATTACAAGGGTGACGAATGGGATCAGGTGTTCGATGTGCTCGACGTCTGGTTCGACAGCGGCTCGACCCATGCCTTTGTGCTGCGCGACCGCGAAGACGGTACCGCGGACGGCATTGCCGATGTCTATATGGAGGGCACCGACCAGCATCGCGGCTGGTTCCACTCCTCTCTGTTGCAGGCCTGCGGAACGCTGGGCCGCGCGCCCTATCGCAACGTGGTCACGCACGGGTTCACCCTCGACGAGAAGGGCATGAAAATGTCCAAGTCGCTGGGCAACACCATCGTGCCCGACGAAGTGGTCAAGCAATACGGCGCCGATATCCTGCGGCTTTGGGTGGCGCAGACCGACTATACCGCCGACCAGCGCATCGGGCCCGAGATCCTGAAAGGCGTGGCCGACAGCTATCGCCGGCTGCGCAACACCATGCGCTTCATGCTGGGCTCGCTCTCGGATTTCACCGAGGCCGACCGGATCGAGGATCCGGCCGAGATGCCGCCGCTGGAACGCTGGGTGCTGAGCCGCATGGCGGAACTGGATGAGCAGGTGCGCAAGGGCTATGCGGCCTTCGACTTCCAGGGCGTCTATAGCGCGGTGTTCAACTTCGCCACCGTGGACCTGTCGGCCTTCTACTTCGATATCCGCAAGGACGTGCTGTATTGCGACGGCGACACCACCCGCCGCCGGGCGGCGCGCACAGTGCTCGATCTGCTGTTCCACCGGCTGACCACCTGGCTGGCGCCGGTGCTGGTGTTCACCATGGAAGAGGTCTGGCTGGAGCGCTATCCGGGCGAGGACAGCTCGGTCCACCTGGTCGATTTCCCTGACACACCCGCCAGCTGGCGCGACGCCGAGCTGGAGACGCGCGTCGCCCGCATCCGCCGGGTGCGCCGGGTGGTGACCTCGGCGCTGGAAATCCAGCGCCGTGACAAGGTGATCGGGTCGAGCCTCGAGGCGGCCCCGGTGGTGCATGTCGAGGATGCGGGCCTGCGCGAGTTGCTCGCCGGGCTCGACATGGACGATCTCTGCATCACCTCGGGCCTGACGGTGACCGGTGATCCGGCCCCTTCCGAGGCGTTCCGCCTGCCCGAAGTCGAAGGCGTCGGCGTGGTGTTCGAAACCGCCGAGGGTGAGAAATGCCAGCGCTGCTGGAAGATCCTGCCCGATGTCGGGCGTCACACGCATGCCGGGGTCTGCGGCCGCTGTGACGCGGCGCTGGGCTGAGGGGATCGCTGCCGGGCGGCAGCGACCGGGGCGAGGGGCGCTGCCCCTCGCGCTCCCCGGAGTATTTGTGGCGAAATGAAGTTGGAACAGGGCGCGACATCTTGTGCATGATCCGCTGCGGCGCCATGGTCGGGGCATGCCGAGCCTGACCGTTGATACGCCGACCGGCACCTTTGTCCTGACCGAGGAGGATGGTGCGATCATCCGCGCCACCTGGGGGCTTGGCGGATCGGACCACACGCCTCTGCTGGAACGGGCGGCGGCGCAGGTCAGGGCCTATTTCAGGGGCGAGTTGGAGCAGTTCGAGCTGCCCTTGAAGGTGCGCGGCTCGGCCTTGCAACGCGCCGTTTGCGACGCGATTGCTGCGATCCCCTATGGCTATACCCGCACCTATGGCGAGATCGCGCGCGATCTCGGCTCCTCGGCCCAGGCAGTGGGCCAGTGCTGTGGCGGCAATCCGATCCCGGTAATCATCCCCTGTCACCGGGTGATGGGCGCCCGAGGCCTGACCGGGTTTTCCGGAGAGGGTGGCGTGGAGACCAAGGTGGCTCTTTTGCGACTGGAAGGGGCTGCGGGCTTGCTCATCTGACCCAGATCAAGGCAAGCTGGGCGTCAACCCATTCAGATATCGTCTGGAACATGGACAGGAGACGAAGATGACCGACCGCGCCGCGCAGAAACAGGCCGTGCATGACAAGCTGATGTCGCTGGAGGCAGCCGAACTGGCTGCGGCCAAGGCGCATTACGAAGCCTTCCTGAAGGAGGCGCAACTGGGCGACCGGGAGGTGCATGACAAGGACGATCTGGTGGCCGCGCGCGAGAACCGCGATCTGGCCGCTGCATTCGATGCGCCGGTGCAGGCGCATCACGCCAAGATCGACGTGATCGAAAACACCGATTTTGCGTTGACCGACACGGTTGGGCCGGGCGCGGTGGTCTCGTTTGGCGGTCGCAACTTCGTCGTCTGTGTCTCGACCACCCGGTTTGAGGTCGATGGCAAAACCTATATGGGCATCTCGACCCAGAGTCCGATCTATCTGGCGATGAAGGACCTGCGGGCGGGAGAGAGCTTTGCCCATAACGGCCAGGACTTCGAGATCGAAGATATCATGTGAGCGGCTTGCGTAGACGGCCGGTGCGGTGTGGCTATGCGGCCGAGGCCGAAGCGCTGATTACCGCTTTCGAGGCGCTGGACAGTGCAGACGTGCTGGCTCCGGTCATTGATGATCTGCCTGAAACCCCCGGTCTTTGTCTGGATCTCGGGGCCGGCAGTGGGCGGGATGCGGCCTGGCTGGCAGCGCGCGGACATCGGGTCTGGGCAGTCGAACCGGTGGCTGCCTTTCGCATTGCGGGGCGGCAGCGTCATCGCGGCCACCCGATCATTTGGGTCGATGACAGATTGCCCAACCTGACCCGGCTTCGCGGGTTGGGACTGCGCTTTGACCTGATCCTGACGATCGGGGTGTTTCATCACCTGTCGCCGCAAGCGCAGCAAGAGGGATTGATCACCGCTTTGGCACAGTTGTCGCCGCGGGGCCGGATGATCCTGTCATTGCGCCATGGGCCGAACCCGGCAGCGAGGCCGGGCCACCCGGTCGATACCGACGCATTGGTTGCGAGTGCCACGGCGCAGGGGATGCGGATCCGGCGCCTGATCCGGGGAGTGCCCTCGATTCAGCCCGGCAACCGGGCGTCGGGGGTCAGAAGGGACTGGCTATGTCTTTCTCGGGAATGACCATCTGGGCAATCCCCGCAAAAATCAGGTAGAGGCTGGTCACCACCAGGCCCCAATGCGCCCAGCTTTCGGGGTGAAACCCGACCCAGGCGGCCCAGCCCGCGAAAAAGGTCCAGGCCAGCGCCATCGGCAGGGTTACCGCGCGCCAGCGCTGAGTTCTGACCGGATGAACGAATTTCAGCGGCAGGAACATCGACACCGCCAGCACGGTGACCAGCACAAGGCTGACCCAGAAATTTGGCTCGAGCGCGAATATCACCAGGACAACCATGTTCCAGCAGCCCGGAAAGCCCGAGAACGAGTTGTCCTTGGTCTTCATCCTTGTGTCGGCGAAATACATGGCGCTGGCAAAGGTGATGATGATGATCGCGAACCAGCCGGTCCAACCATCCATTAACCCGGATTTGAACAGGGCAAAGGCGGGTATGAACACATAGGTCAGATAGTCGATGATCAGGTCCAGCAACACACCGTCGAATTCGGGGGCATAGGTCTTGACGTGATATCGGCGGGCCATAGGCCCGTCGAGCCCGTCGACAAAGAAGGCCACAACCAGCCACAGGAACATCAGGTCCCATTTGGCATCTACCGCCGCCAGCATCGCCAGCATGGCAAAGACAGCGCCGGTGGCGGTAAAGAGATGGACGAAGAGGGCACGGAACTGAGGTGTCATCTGCCCCTCATGACGGAAAAATGTTCGGGTTGCAATTCGTCTGCAGCAATCGGTTCCGGGGCGTGTGCGTCAGGCCTTGGGGTGGCTACGGTTGTAGACTTCCATCAAGTGGGCGGTGTCGACGGCGGTATAGGCCTGTGTGGTCGACAGAGAGGCATGGCCCAGCAGTTCTTGAATCGCGCGCAGGTCGCCGCCGGCTTCGAGCAGGTGGGTGGCAAAGCTGTGGCGCATCGCATGCGGGGTGGCGGTGGCGGGAAGGCCCAGCTGCATCCGTGCCTTGGCCATCACCGCCTGGATGCTGCGGGCGTTCAGCGGGCCGCCCCGGGCACCGCGAAACAGCGGTGCCTCGGGTTCCAGCGGCCAGGGGCAGAGCCGCAGATAGGCGTCGACCGCTGCACGAGCGGCCGGGATCACCGGCACCAGACGTTCCTTGCCGCCCTTGCCGCGAATGCGCAGCGTGGCGGGCAGTGGTGCCGCGTGCCCGGTCAGCGACAGCGCCTCTGAGATGCGCAGCCCGCAGCCATAGAGCAGGGTCACCACCGCCATGTCGCGGGCAGCGATCCAGGGTTTGGTCGATTGCAGCTCGACCGTGTCGATCATCGCGCGCGCCGCATCCTCGGCCAGTGGGCGGGGCAGTTTCTTTTGGAACTTTGGCGCCCGGGTCGACAGCACGGCGGTGGGTTCGAACCCCTCGCGTTCGGCCAGCCAGCGATAGAAGCTCTTGACCGCCGAAAGCTTGCGCGCCAGCGAGCGCGGTCCGATCCCGTCGGCGCGCATCTGCGCCATCCAGGCCCGCATATCGGGCACCCCGATACGGGCCAGCGGCGCCAGCCCCTGCGTCGCGCCGAAATGCAAGGTCATGAAGGAAATGAACTCGACCACATCGCTGCGATAGGCGGTGATGGTATTCTCTGCCCGACCCGCCAGTGCCCGTTGCGTATCCAGCCAAAGCTGCAACGCATCGCGGCAGGCGGGTGAGATCAGGCTCACGACAGCCAGCGGCGCATCGTGCGTTCGAACACGCCGGCAAAGAAAGAAAGCAGGTCGGTACCCAGTTGCGGGGTGAACTGATGCGGATCCTCGGCTCCCATTGCGAGCATACCGGGCAGGCGTCCGGGCCCCAGGTCGAGTTTCAGGCAGGCCTCGGATCGGATCCAGTCGGCGCGGCGGCCATAGACCTGCGGCGTGGCCTGTTGCAGCTGGCGCAGCGTGACCTGACGCGCCACCGCGTTGCGCCCGGCGGTCAGGTAACTGTCGACAAATCCGGGCTGTGCCACGGTCAGAACATCGTCGAGCCGTTCCAGCGAGGCCCCGCGCTCGGCCTGGTTGCTTTCCAGCACCAGCCGGATCGCATCGACGCGCAGAACCTCGGCCACTTCGGTGCCGAGATCGCGCAGGAAGGTTTCGAAATCCACGGGGTCGAGCAGCCTAAGGACCGCGCGCTGCACCTGATTGGTGCCGGCAAGATTCTCGTAAGCGGCCGCGATGACCGAGCGATGCGTGTCCTCGAGCCGGTCGAGCCGGGCCTCGAGCCGCTCCATCGCGATGCCGCGCAGATCGACCACATTGCCGCCCATCGCTCGCTCGTTCGCGGCGACAAGCGCATGCATGATGTCCTTGTCATCCAGTACCGCCTGCGGCTTGGCGATGATCGCTTCGCGCAGGGTTTCGTCCAGTTTCGGGCTGCTGCTCATTCACGCCTCGTTTTATGTTGGGACGTTTTATAACACGGGATTGCGATTTTTCTGCCGAAAAATCAACATCCGTGCGGAATTCTACTACCGGATGTGCTCTGACACGGTTCGTGTAAGCATGCTGACATTACGGGGCGCCGAAGAAAATTCGTCGAATTTTCTTCGGCCTTTCCCCGACTTTTCACAGCGCGCGGCCACGCCACAAAGGTTATGTCTCAGAGGATCTTGATACCGGCGGCCTTGATATCCGACAGGAACGCATCGAGACCCTTATCGGTCAGGGGATGGTTTACCATCGCCTTGATCACGGCGGGCGGTGCAGTGATCACGTCGGCGCCGATCCGCGCGCTGTCGAGGATATGGTTCACCGAGCGGATCGAGGCCGCCAGGATCTGCGTTTCGAACCCGTAGTTATCATAGATGGTGCGGATGTCCTGGATCAGGTCCATCCCGTCCAGGTTGATATCGTCGAGCCGCCCGATGAAAGGCGAGATGAAGGTCGCGCCTGCCTTGGCCGCCAAAAGAGCCTGGTTGGCCGAAAAGCACAGCGTCACGTTCACCATGTGACCATCGTCCGACAGCACCTTGCAGGCCTTCAGGCCATCCCAGGTCAGTGGCACCTTCACCGCGATATTGCCAGCGATCTCGACCAGCTTGCGACCCTCGGCAATCATGGTATCGGCGTCGGTTGCGGTCACCTCGGCGGACACCGGCCCGTCGACCATGGCGCAGATCTCGCGGGTGACCTCGATGATGTCGCGGCCCGATTTCTTGATCAGCGAGGGGTTGGTGGTGACGCCGTCCACCATGCCCAGGTCGTTCAACTCGGCGATGGCGTCGATCTCGGCGGTATCAACGAAGAATTTCATGGGGCAGTCCTTTGATGGGTTGGCCTCGGTCTGGCTTGCCTTTACCTCATGAGACAGGCGGCGCAAACCCCGAATGCCGGGCTGTGCCGGCGGATGAGGTTTGACGGGAGCTATCAGCTTGGACACGGGCGGCTTGGACAGCGGCGGGTTTTTCGAAGAGGGGGCGCTGGTCTCGGTCCTGACCACCCAGCCGCTCGACCGGACGCTTGACTACAAGGCACCCGAGGGCGGCTGTTTCTCAGGTGCCTTTGTCGAGGTGCCGCTGGGCCCGCGCAAGGTGCTGGGCGTGGTCTGGGGGGCCGGTCGGGGTGACTTTGACCGGTCCAAGGTGCGCTCGGTATTGCGGGTGCTCGACGTAGCGCCAATGCGCGAGGAAATGCGCGCCTTTCTGGGCCGGACCGCCGACTACACGCTGACTCCGATGCCCGCGATGCTGCGCCTGGCCACCCGCGCGCCGGGTCTGGGCGATCCGCCTTCTATGCGCAAGGTCTATCGGCTGGGCGGGGGAGACCCCGACCGCATGACCGATGCGCGCGCCCGCGTTCTCGAGGTGCTGCGCGACTATGGCGGGCTGGCCTTCACCCTCAAGGAACTGGCCGAAATGGCGGGGGTTACGGCATCGGTGGTCAAGGGGCTGGTCAAACAGGGGGCCGTGCGTGAAGAGGACAGCCCGCGCGATCTGCCCTATCCGCATCTCGATCCCGATCTGCCTGGCAAGGCGCTGACCGAGGATCAGGCCCGCGCCGCCGACAGCCTGCGCGCCGGGCTGCGCAGCGGGCGCTACGGCACCACGCTGCTCAAGGGGGTGACCGGTGCCGGCAAGACCGAGGTCTATCTGGAGGCGGTGGCCGAGGCGCTGCGCATGGGGCGACAGGCGCTGGTGCTGCTGCCGGAAATCGCGCTCACAGCCGAGTTCCTGACCCGGGTCGAGGCGCGGTTCGGTGCGCGGCCCGCCGAATGGCACTCAGGTGCCACCATGACCGAACGCCGCCGCGTCTGGCGCATGGTGGGGCAGGGCGAGGCACAGCTCGTGGTGGGCGCGCGCTCGGCGCTGTTCTTGCCGTTTCGGGATCTTGGCCTGATCATCGTCGATGAGGAACACGACACATCTTACAAGCAGGAGGATGGCGTCCTCTATAATGCGCGTGACATGGCGGTGCTGCGGGCGGCGATCTGCGGCGCGCGGGTGGTGCTGGCCAGTGCCACGCCCTCGCTGGAAAGCTGGGCCAATGCGGATGCGGGCAAATACGAGCGGCTGGAGCTGACCTCGCGCTATGGGTTGGCGGTGTTGCCGCAGATGCAGGCCATCGACATGCGGGCCGAGACGATGCAGCCTTCCAGCTGGATCTCGCCCAGCTTGCGCCGGGCGGTAAGCGATCGGCTGTCCAAGGGGGAACAGTCGCTGCTTTTCCTGAACCGGCGCGGCTATGCCCCGGTAACGCTGTGCCGAGCCTGCGGCCAGCAGATCGGCTGCGACCATTGCGACGCGCGCATGGTCGAACACCGGTTCCTGAAACGGCTGATGTGCCACCAGTGCGGCGAGACCAAGCCGATCCCTGAAACCTGCCCCCATTGCGGCGCCGAGGGGCGGCTCGCCCCAGTCGGCCCGGGTATCGAGCGGCTGGCCGAAGAGGCCACCGCCAGTTTTCCCGAGGCCCGCATCGCGGTGCTCAGCTCGGACATGTTCGGCACCGCCCGCGCGCTGAAGGAGCGGATCGAGGCGATCGCGGCGGGTGAGGCAGATATCGTCATCGGCACCCAGCTGGTGGCCAAGGGGCACAACTTTCCCTTGCTGACGCTGGTGGGGGTGATCGATGCCGATCTGGGCCTGCAGGGTTCGGACCTGCGCGCCGCCGAGCGCACCTTTCAGCTGATGCGGCAGGTGGCGGGCCGGGCAGGGCGGGCCGAGAAGACCGGACAGGCGCTGTTGCAGACCTATCAGCCTGACCACCCTGTGATACGGGCCATTCTTGCCGGCGACGAGGAACGGTTCTGGCGCGCCGAGGCGGCTGAGCGTCAAACCGCCGGAGTGCCACCCTATGGGCGGATGGCCGGGATCATCCTGTCGGGCCCCGAGGCGGGGCCGGTCTTCGATCTGGGGACCGCCATGGCGCGCAACGATGCGCCCCTGCGCCAGATCGGGGCGCAGGTCTTCGGCCCCGCGCCCGCGCCCATCGCCCGCGTCCGGGGTCGTCACCGGGTGCGGCTCCTGGTCAAGGCGCCCAAGGGCGCACCGCTGCAAGAGGCGATCGCCCGCTGGATCGCGCCGCTGCGCCTCAAGGGCGACCTGCGCCTAAGCGTCGATATCGACCCGCAAAGCTTTCTTTGATCTTTTTGCGAGGCTCCGCCTCGCGCTCCGGAGTATTTTGAACCAGAAAGAAGCAGTATCCGCATTCCAGTTTCTTTCTGGTCGGCAATACTCCGGGGGTGAGGCCGAAGGCCGAGGGGGCAGCGCCCCCTGTCCGGCCTCTCCGCGGTTACAGCAACTGCTCATAGGCGCTGGTGGCCATCTGGCGCAGAGCGTCGCGGGGCAGGGCGCCGGTCAGGACATAACCCAATCCGCCCTCGCCCCAGTGCAGGCTTTCGGTCTGCCGGTCCCCGCCAAAGCGAAAGGCGCTGTCGCCTGCCTCTTGTCGCGCCACATAGAGGGTAATCCGTAGACCTTGGGCATTTTCATACATGTGAAGCCCGGCGGTGCTATCGTCCGCGGGCAGGATGCGCCCGCCCATCAGGGCAAAGCCCGAGGCCGACAAGTCCGGTGGGCTGACCGGCGCGCCGATGCGCTTAGACATCCAGCTGTCCATATGGTCGCGCTGGCTGGCCGGGACCTCGACCGGATGCTGCACCTAGACTACATAGGTGTTATGCGCAGTCAGCGCCGCATCGGCCAGCGCCGGGGCGGGGGCGCCCAGCCGCCCACGAGACCCAGCGCCAACAGGGCCATCCCCGCCAGCGCCTGCCGCAGCAGCGCCGCGCGCGGCGCCGGGGGTGGGCGCAGGGCCTCACTCAGCCGCGTGGGCACCGGTTCGGCATCGGCCTCGCCGTAAAGCGCGCGGATATCGGCGTTCTGCCGCGCCCAGTCCGACAACAGCGCTTGCGCGCGCGGATCCTGCGCCAGCCGCGCCCCCAGCGCGGCGCGCTCGTCCATTGGCAGCGCATCCTCGAAATAGGCGATCAGCTCTTCGTCGCTCAGCGGGTCCTGGGTCATACGCCTTTACCCCTTTGGGCCGGGCCAGCGGAGGGGTCCCCGCGCCCGGTCATGGATCTCAGATTGGCCCGCGCGCGCGCCAGCCGCGACATCAGCGTGCCCTTGGGTATGTCGAGCGCCGCCGCCGCTTCGTCGAAACTGGCGCCCTCGAGCGCCACGAGCAAAAGCGCGCGGCGCTGATCCCCGGGCAGGCGGGCGATGGCGGCCTCGGTCTCGCGCAGGACCATGTGGCTGCCCTGCCCGGCGGGACGGGCCGGTTCCACCACCAGATCCTCGACCGCAACCAGATGTCCCGCGCGCGCCGCGCGGCGGCGCAGGTCGCGATGCCGGTTGATCAGGATGCGAAACAGCCAGGCTCTAAGCGAACCGTCGGGGCGGCGGCCACCAACACCGGCCACCGCCCGTTCCAGGCAATCCTGAACCAGGTCGTCGCCCGCCTCGCGGTCCCCCATCAGCGCATGGGCATAGCGGCGCAAGTCGGGGATCAGGGCTTCGATCTGGTCGAGGATCGCCATTCTACCGCTCCGCCCTCAGGGACGGGCCAGATGCCAGACGCCCTTGACCCCGTCACCGGTGATGTCACCGGCCTTGGCATCCTTGATCCAAGTGTAAAGCGGCATGCCCTTGTGGGTCCACTGGCGCGAGCCGTCGGAGCGCAGCACGATCCCGAACGCGCCCTGCGGGCGGGCTGTGTTGGCGGCCTCGAGCGGCGGCCATTTCGCCGCGCAATCGTCATAGCAGTTCGATACGACGGGCGTGTCCTTGTCAAAGGTGTAAAGCGACAGGCCATTGCCATCGGTCAGCACCGCCCCCTTGGCGGTGTCGCCGGTCTGGATCGCGGTGGCGGCCAGGGCGGATGTGGCAATGGCCAACGACAGGGCGGCCAGGGCAAGGCTGTGTTTCAGGGTCATATCGGGTGTCCTTCTGATCTCATGCAACCGGCGCCTCATGCAACCGGCAGAACAAAGGACGCCGCCGCGCCGGAAATAATCCGTGTCCTCGCAGTTTCGTGATCAGGCGGGCGACGGGCTGGCGGCGCGCTGGTCGATCAGGAAATCGGTGGCCATGGCGCCGACCCACATGAAGAACAGCGCCGCCCAGGCCGTGCCGACGAAGATCGAACCTCCGGTCACGCCCGCGCCGATGGCGCAACCGCCCGCCAGCATGCCGCCGAACCCCATCAGCGCCGCGCCGATCATCGCCTTGCGCATGGTGACCGGCCCGTCAAAGGCCTGGATCTTCATCTCGCCCGCCAGTGCCGCGGCGATCATCGCGCCGATGAACACGCCGGGCACCAGCCCGACGTCGAATTCCAGAACCGCGTTGCGGTCGAGAAAGAACATCAGCGTGTGCGCCGATGGGCCGGTAAAGGTGGCGCTTTCGATCTGCACCGGTTCAAAGGCGACCTGGCTCAGCGCATAGGTCAGCACCCAACCCAGCGCCACGGCAAACCCCACGCCCGAGGCAAAGACCAGCCTTGCGGCGCCAATCTCGTTGCGACGCGCGATCACCAGCGCGATCACCGCGCATATCAGGCCCAGCACCAAACCGCCGTATTCCGGCAGGCCAAAGGTGGTGAGCAGGTTCATGTTGCGCCCGCCCTCGGTGATCCACAGCGCCGCCAGCTTGTCGCGCAGCGGCGACAACAGACCCGACAGGCTCATCTGTGCCACCACCGCAAAGATCAGCCCGGACACCACCGAGCGTAGGTTGCCGGTCGCCGCCAGCACCAGCAGGCGCCCCGAACATCCGCGCGCCAGCACCATTCCGGCGCCGAACATCAGCCCGCCGATGATCGCCCCCGACCAACTGCCGGGCACCGCCATCATGCGGGCATCGGCCGCGTTCATCAGCCCGATCAGCTGTGCCGCCTGCACCCAGACCAGCGCGGTCGAAAAGGTCAGCAGCCAGACCGCCACCTTGTCACCCATCTGGCCTCGGGCAAACTCCACCGTCGCGGCCCGCAGGCAGAACCGCGACCGCTGCGCAGCGACGCCAAAGGTGATGCCGGTGATCAGCCCGAACAGGGCGGCGGTGGGGGATTCGCCGATGCGCTCGACAAGGCTGACAAGATCCATGACGCACTCCGCGCTGCAATAGTTGCGCCGTTATAGCGATACATTCCAATTTGTGATTTGATTTAGGTCATGCGGCGGCGTCAAACCGTCCTGCGCGCTGGTGCAGGGTGGATGTGCGGCGCTGGCTTTGCTCTCGCCAAGATCGGGGAATGGGCGTAAGGCATTTGCCATGTTTCGACCCGTTCCCCTGTCTCAGGCCGCCGGCCTGCCGTTCTGGCGCCGCCCCATCACGCTGTTGTTCGCGATGGCCATTGCCATGCCGATCGCCTTCAACGCGTGGAGCGCGCTGCTCAACAACTTCGTTATCGAGGTGGCGAACTTCGACGGCGCCGATATCGGCCTGCTGCACACGGTGCGCGAGATTCCGGGCTTTCTGGCCGTTGGGGTGATCGCGGTGATCCTGGTGATGCGCGAGCAGGTGCTGGGGCTGATTTCGCTGATATTGCTGGGGCTGGCCACGGCGGTCACCGCCTGGTTTCCCAGCCTTGGCGGGCTCTTGATGGTCACTCTCTTCAGTTCGATTGGTTTTCACTATTACGAGACGGTGAACCAATCGCTGCAACTGCAATGGCTGTCCAAGGAGCGGGCCCCGCAGATGCTGGGCTGGCTGGTGGCCACCGGATCGGCCTCGACGTTGGTGATCTATGGGCTGATCGTGCTGACCTGGGACCGGTTCGAGCTGAGTTATAACACCGTGTTCATGGCGGCGGGCGGATTGACCGTGGTGATTGCCCTCTTTTGCCTGCTGGCCTATCCGCAATTCGATGCGCCGACACCGCAGACCAAGAAACTGATCCTGCGCCGCCGCTACTGGCTTTACTACGCGCTGCAATTCATGGCGGGCGCACGGCGGCAGATCTTTGTGGTCTTTGCGGGATTCATGATGGTCGAGAAGTTCGGCTTTGACGTGCACGAACTGACCGGCCTCTACCTGATCAACCTGGTGATCAACATGATCGTGGCGCCGCTGTTGGGACGGGCGGTGGCCCGGTTCGGGGAACGGCGCACACTGATATTCGAGTATGCCGGTCTGGCGATGGTCTTTGCCGCCTATGGTGGCATCTACTGGTTCGGCTGGGGCGTGATGCTGGCGGCGATCCTTTACGTGATCGACCATATCCTGTTCGCCTTGGCGCTGGCGCTGAAGACCTATTTCCAGAAGATCGCCGACCCCGCCGATATCGCCCCCACCGCTGCTGTCGCCTTTACCATCAACCATATCGCGGCGGTGTTCCTGCCGGTGTTGCTGGGTCTGCTCTGGGTGGTGTCCCCTGCGGCGGTGTTCGGGCTGGCGGCCTGCATGGCGCTGATCTCGCTTGGCCTGTCGCTGCTGATTCCGCGCCACCCCGAGCCGGGCAACGAGACGGTGCTGTCGAAATACATGCCCGCCGCCCCGGCGGAATAAACGGATGGAGCGGCGCGGGCGGTTCCTCGAAGGCGCAACAATGGGGCATGTGATCCGCATGACCCTGACCGGCGCGATGGGGATCACCTTTGTCTTTCTGGTCGATGCCGCCAATCTCTACTGGATTTCCCGGCTAGGGGATCCGCGCCTGATGGCGGCGATCGGCTTTTCCTTTGCCATCCAGTTCCTGTCGGTCAGCGTCGGCATCGGGCTGATGATCGGTGCAGTGGCGCTCATCTCGCGCGGGATCGGGCAGGGGCGGCGCGGGCTGGCGCGGCGGCATGCCACCAGCGCGATGATGATCGCCTTCGCGGTTCAGAGCCTTGCCGGGCTGCTGATTTTCCTGTTCCGCCACCAGATCGTCGCCCTGTCGGGCGCAACCGGTGAAACGGCGGCATTGGCGGCGCGCTATCTGGCGTTGACGGTCCCGTCGCTTGGCGTGATGGCGGCGGGAATGGTCGCCAATGGGGCACTCAGGGCCGAGGGCGACGGCATGCGCTCGATGTCGGTCACCCTGACCTCGGGCGGAGTGGCGATGGTGATTGACCCGTTCCTGATCTACGGGCTGGAAATGGGGCTGGATGGCGCCGCGCTGGGCGTGGTGTTGTCGCGGTTTGTCATGCTGGCCATGGCGCTGCGTTTCGCGACCGGGTCGCATGACCTGCTGGCCCGGCCCCGGCGGCGCGACCTCATGGGAACGCTGCGGCCTTTCATGGCGATTGCGATTGCGGCGATCCTGACCCAGCTGGCCGCCCCGGTCGGCAATTACATCCTGACCTCGGTCATGGCGCAGTTTGGCGATGAAGCGATGGCGGGTTGGGCCGTGGTGGGGCGGCTGACGGTGGTGGCCTTTGGCGGCATCTTCTCGCTGGCGGGGGCCATCGGCGGTATCTTCGGCCAGAACTTCGGCGCCGCAGAGCACGCCCGCCTGCGCAGCACCTATCGTGACGCGGTGCTGTTCGGCCTTGGCTATACGCTGGTGATGTGGGCGCTGCTCAGCCTTGCCGCCCCCGGTATCGGGGCGGTGTTCGACCTGCAGGGACCGGCGCTCGACGTGCTGCATGCCTTTACCCATGTGGGCGCGGGCGGATTTGTCTTTGCCGCGCTGCTCTTTGTCTCGAATGCGGCCTTCAACGCGATGGGCAAGGCGCGGCGGGCGACGCTGACCAACTGGCTGCGCGACGGGGCGCTGACGTTGCCCGCCGCGCTTTGGCTGGCGGGTGCCTATGGGGCCGAGGGCGTGATCTATGCGCAAGCGCTGTGCAGCCTCGTGGTGGGGCTGGGGGCCGCGTTCTGGGGCTGGCGGTTCGTGGTCAGCCTGGGCCGCTGTCACCTGCCACGGCTTGACCTCGCGCCGCCACGGCCCTACGCGCATCCGGACAGATACAGGAGACGCTGATGCCCACCTTTACCGCGCTGACCACCCTGACCGGCAAATCCCAGGCCGAGGCGCTGGGCGAGGCGATGGAGAGCCTGACCCCCGAACCCACCGGTATCGGCGTGTTCGAGCTGGAGGACGGCTCGGGCCTGTGGGAGGTCGGCGGCTATTTCACCGAGACCCCCGACGACACTTCACTGGCGCTGCTGGCGGCGGTTCATGGCGCCCAGCCCTTCGTGGTGTCGGAACTGCCCGAAACGGATTGGGTCGCTCATGTCAAACGCGAACTGGCACCGGTCGAGGCGGGGCGTTTCTTTGTCTATGGCAGCCATGACGCCGACAAGGTGCCAGCGGATCGCATCCCACTGCTGATCGAGGCGTCGATGGCTTTTGGCACCGGGCACCACGGCACCACGCTGGGCTGTCTGCGCGCGCTTGATGGGCTGATCGAGCAGGGATTCAGCGCCGCCAAGGTGGCCGATATCGGCTGCGGCACCGCGGTTCTGGCGATGGCGGCGGCGCGGGTCTGGCGGGGCGAATTCCTGGCCTCGGATATCGACGCGGTCGCGGTCGAGGTCGCCGAAGCCAATCTCAAGGCCAACGGCATGGAGGGCGCGGTCACCTGTCTGGAGGCGGCAGGCTTCGACCATCCGGAACTGGCGGCGCATGCGCCCTATGACCTGATCTTTGCCAACATCCTGAAAGGGCCGCTGGTGGCGTTGGCCCCCGATCTGGTGGCCCATCTGCGACCCGGCGGTTATGCGATTCTATCCGGCATCCTGAACGAACAGGCCGATGACGTGATCGCTGTTTATTCACATGCCGGAACCAATCTTGTAGATCGCGGGGTGATTGGTGACTGGACCACGCTGCTGCTTCGCAAAAACGACGCATTTTAAGCCAGTTTTAAAGGCATTGTAGGCATGGGCCTTGGTTTTGCCTCATTTCGACCGTAGCTTGGATACAACGCTGGTGGGGGCCGGTGTATGGAGGCTGCCATGGTCGATAACAATGTCGACTTCGACCAACGCATTCGTCGACTGAACAAGAAGCACGCGGCCCTGTCGCGCGGGTATACAGCCCGCATGCGCACGGACGGGCTGATCGAGTTGAAGCCGCGGCGGGGGAGCGGTCGTTCCCCGCTCAGGGCTCTGTTGCTGCTGTGCCTAGCCATCCTGGCGTTCAAGGCATTTCTCTTGGCCAGCCTCGGCCCGGACAGTTATGACGCCCGCCTGTCGCGCTTGGCAGAGGGCACTCCGGTCGAAAAGGCCGGAGCTTGGGTGATGCAGGCCGATCCGGCAAGCCGGTTCGTGGCTGAACAGATCGGACCCATTCTGCGCTGATTTCCCTCGGCAAAGAAAAAACGCCGCATGCATCTTATGGTGCATGCGGCGTTTGCTGTTGTCCCGAGGGAGCGGGATGAACTTAGTAGACGGTCTTGCCTGCGGCGACGGTGTCGATGTCGGCGCGGCTCAGGCCGATATCTTCCAGCTCGCGGTCGCTCAGCGCGGTCAGCGCATTGCGGGTTGCGCGGGCGTCGTTCCAGGCGGCAATCGCGGTTGCGATGGTGGTGCCAAGAGCAGCGAAACGGCCAACGAGGCCGAAGGAGCCTTGAGCGAAGCGGGTGGTGTCCAGTGCGGCCATATCCGTGCGTCCTCTATAGGGTTGTGAGTAGTGGTCGTTGTTTCAGCCGGGCATCTAGGCGCCGAAAATCGACAAAGCAAGCGCGCAAATTGCATGTTGGGCATGCGCTGTGCGCATAGGTCAAAATCACCGAAACCCTTATGAAATATTGGGTAAATCGACTGTGAAAACCTGTCGCTTTCTGCATTGCAGCATGTCGCTTTTGTGCAGAAAGTCGAAAACGGGATCCGAGGCGTCGGAATCATGCGTGAGCGTAAAGCGCTTGGAAAATGTTCCCCTTTCGTGCTAATTCGTGAAAAAAGTTACAACAACGGGCGGGCAGGGCGGACACATGCGTATACTTGGCATTGATCCAGGCTTGAGAACGCTGGGCTGGGGCGTGATCGAGTCGCGGGGCAGTCGGCTGTCGCATGTGGCCAACGGGCTGTGTCATTCCGATGGCGACGATCTGGGCGAGCGGCTGTTGTCGCTGCACAATCAGATCGTCGAGGTGATCGCCGCGCACCGACCTGATCAGGCGGCGATCGAACAGACTTTTGTCAACAAGGACGGGGCGGGCACGCTGAAACTGGGTCAGGCCCGGGGTGTGGCGCTGCTGACGCTGGCGCAGGCCGGGCTGCCTGTGGGCGAATACGCTCCGAACCGGGTCAAGAAGACGGTTGTGGGCGTGGGCCACGCGGAAAAGGAACAGGTCATTCACATGGTCAAGCTGCAATTGCCCGGCTGCCTTCCCAAGGGGGCGGATGCGGCGGACGCGCTGGCCATCGCCATCTGCCACGCCTATTACGGAGGCGCGCGGGCGCTGAGCCAGAGGGAGGTGCGGGCATGATCGGCAAGCTGACAGGGCGGCTGGATTATCGCGCGAGCGACCATGTGCTGATCGATGTGCGCGGGGTCGGCTATATCGTCTACTGCTCGGATCGGACGCTGGCGGCACTGCCCGGCGTAGGTGAGGTTGTGGCGCTTTATACCGATATGGTGGTGCGCGAGGATCTGATGCAGCTTTATGGCTTCATGTCGCTGGCCGAGAAGGAATGGCATAGGCTGCTGTGCTCGGTCCAGGGGGTCGGGGCCAAGGCGTCGCTGGCCATTCTGGGCGCATTGGGGCCGGACGGGGTAAGCCGGGCGATTGCGCTGGGCGATTGGGCCTCGGTCAAATCGGCCAAGGGCGTGGGGCCGAAGACGGCGCAGCGCATCGTGCTCGACCTCAAGGACAAGGCGCCGGGCGTGATGGCGATGGGCGGCACGGTGGCGCAGGCAATGGAGGGCGCGGCAGAGGTGGTCGAGGTGATCGAGCCGGTTACCCCGGCCCCGCGCAAGACCGCGGCGCCCAGCGGTGCCGGCGCGGCGACCGCTGGCGCGCTTTCGGCGCTGTCGAACCTGGGCTATGGACCCTCGGATGCCGCCGCCGCCGTGGCACAGGCCGCCGCTGAAGCGCCCGAGGCCGGAGAGTCAGAGTTGATCCGCGCGTCGCTGCGCCTACTGGCGCCCAAGACATGAGGCACGCTCGATCCGCCCTGGCGGGCGTCCTCGCGGGAGATGACAGATGACCGACGCCGATCCGACCCTGCGGCCCGACCCTTTGCCCGAGGACAATGACCGCGCCCTGCGTCCGCAGGCGCTGGACGAATTCATCGGTCAGGCCGAGGCGCGGGCCAACCTGCGCATCTTCGTGCAATCGGCTCGCCAGCGGGGCGAAGCGATGGATCACACGCTGTTCCATGGCCCGCCTGGCCTGGGCAAGACCACGCTGGCACAGATCATGGCGCGCGAGTTGGGAGTGAATTTCCGCATGACTTCGGGGCCGGTTCTGGCCAAGGCGGGCGATCTGGCGGCGATCCTGACCAATCTCGAAGCGCGCGATGTGCTGTTCATCGACGAGATCCACCGGCTGAACCCGGCGGTCGAAGAGGTGCTCTATCCTGCGATGGAGGATTTCGAGCTGGATCTTGTGATCGGGGACGGGCCCGCCGCACGTACGGTGCGGATCGAGTTGCAGCCCTTTACCCTGGTAGGGGCGACCACGCGGATGGGTCTCTTGACCACGCCGCTGCGCGACCGGTTCGGTATTCCCACCCGGTTGCTGTTCTACACGGTGGACGAGTTGTTCGAGATCGTCAGCCGCAATGCACGCAAATTGGGTGCCCCCGCCGACGAGGCCGGCGCGCGCGAGATCGCGCGGCGTGCTCGTGGTACCCCGCGGATCGCCGGGCGACTGCTGCGCCGGGTGGTGGATTTCGCCGTGGTCGAGGGCGACGGGCGCATCACCCGCGAACTGGCCGATCACGCGCTGACCCGGCTGGGGGTCGACCAATTGGGGCTTGATGGGGCCGACCGCCGCTATCTGAAGTTGATCGCCGAGAATTACGGCGGCGGGCCGGTGGGGATCGAGACCCTGTCAGCGGCGCTGAGCGAGAGCCGGGATTCGCTGGAAGAAGTGATCGAGCCTTATCTTTTGCAGCAGGGATTGATCCAGCGCACCCCGCGCGGGCGCATGCTGGCGCAGAAGGCCTGGACGCATCTGGGCCTGGACGCGCCGCGCCCGCCCGGGCAGAGCGACCTGTTCGGCTAGGGGGGATGTGCAAGGGGGCGCTGCCCCCACCTACAAAATTCGCCGAATTTTGTAGGCTCCCCCGGAGTACTTTGGGCAAAGTGAAGGGGCGCAGGTTGCGATTTTGCAATGGCGGGGGTGGACCTTGGCGCCGGTTTCGACAAGAAACGGGGCGCTTTCTTGCGGAGCCTGTCCACCATGCTGACACCTGAGACAATCGAAGCCATGTTCACCCGCGACGACGGCAGCTTTCAATTCGCCCGCTGGGGGCGGCCGGTGGTGCCGATCGTGTTCGGGGTCGAGGATGAAACGCTGTCGGTGGTAAAGGGCGCGTTCGAGGCGGTGATGGCGCTGACGGACCACAAGATGGCCGAGACAGATCCCGAATTGGGGGCCAACTGCATGGTTTTCTTCTTTCGTGACTGGGAGGAACTGCTGGCGGTGCCAGACTTGGACAGGCTGATTCCCGATCTGGCGCCGCTGGTCGAGCGGCTGACAGCAGCAAGTGCGAACCAGTATCGCGCCTTTCGTTTTGACGAAGGAGGCGCGATCCGCGCGGCATTCGTCTTTTTGCGTATGGATGCGCAGATGGCGGCACAGCCGGCCCAGACGCTGGCGCTGGCCCAGGTTGTGCAAGTCATGCTGTTGTGGTCCGAGGCCGCGTTCCGCGAACAATCGCCGCTTGGGCTGGCGGGTGACGCAACGATTCTGCGGCCCGAGATTGCCGGGTTGATCCGTGCGGCCTATGATCCGATCCTGCCAGGGGCGGCGCGGGACGCCTCTCATGCGCTCAGACTTTTTGCCCGCATGGAGCGCCCGCAATGACGCATGTGTTTCCCGTTCGGGTCTATTACGAAGACACCGACATGGGCGGCATCGTCTATCATGCCAACTATTTGCGGTACGTCGAGAGGGCGCGCTCGGACTGGGTACGCAACCTGGGCAACGACCAGAACGCGATGCGCGAGGCCGGGTTGGTCTGGGTGGTGCGCAAGATTGAGGCCGAATACCTGGCGCCCGCACGGTTCGAGGACGACTTGACGGTGCTGACGGAGGTGGTCTCACTGTCGGGGGTGCGATTGACCATGGCGCAGAGCGTCCGGCGCGGCGAGACCGAGATCTTTCGGGCCACCGTCACCGCCGTCTGCATGAACAGCGAGGGACGCCCGGTGCGTCTTCCGGCGGAGATTCGCGCATTGCTGTAACAATTTTCGGCGCCTCTGCTGTTCTGTTGGAAATCGCCGGGAATCTGCTATAGCGTCGTGCGAAACAAGGCCGGAAAACCGGTCATAGGGCAATAAAGAGCAGGTTCATGGAAACAGAAGCCCTGGCATTGGCGCAGGAAATCGATTTCTCGATGTGGGGGCTTTTTGCCCGCGCGAC
The DNA here is from genome assembly GCF_059612905.1 of Ruegeria sp. YKSD163. Lineage (NCBI taxonomy): Bacteria > Pseudomonadati > Pseudomonadota > Alphaproteobacteria > Rhodobacterales > Roseobacteraceae > Ruegeria > Ruegeria sp. YKSD163. The sequence goes on along the minus strand of NZ_JBXWRM010000005.1, from coordinate 9,292 downwards.
GCTGACGGTCAAACTGGTCATGCTGTTGCTGCTTCTGGCATCGTTCTGGGCCTGGGCCATCATCATTCAGAAACACATCCTGTATCGCGCGACCCGGCGCGAGGCGGACCGGTTCGACCGGTCTTTCTGGTCGGGCGAGCCGCTGGACGAGTTGTTTGAGCAGATCGGGACGGATCCGGAGGGCAGTTCCGAGAAGATATTCGCCGCCGGCATGATCGAATGGCGTCGCTCGCATCGCAACGACGGCGGCCTGATCGCCGGGGCGCAGGCGCGCATTGACCGGTCGATGGACGTGGCCATCGCCAAGGAGGCCGAAGGGCTGCAACGCGGCCTGCCGGTGTTGGCGACGGTCGGATCGACCGCGCCCTTCGTGGGTCTTTTCGGCACCGTCTGGGGCATCATGACCGCCTTCATCGAGATTGCCGAGCAGCAGAACACCAACCTGGCCGTTGTGGCGCCGGGCATCGCCGAGGCGCTGCTGGCCACCGGTCTGGGCCTCTTGGCCGCGATCCCGGCGGTCATCTTCTACAACAAGCTCAGCGCCGACAGCGACCGGATCGTTGCGGGCTACGAGGCGTTTGCCGACGAGTTCGCCACCATCCTCTCGCGTCAGCTGGACAGCTGAGCCATGGGGGCCGCGGTTCAGCAATCCGAAGGCGGGTCAGGCGGGCGTCGGCGCGGGCGCCGTCGCGGACGCGCCCGGCCGATGTCCGAGATCAACGTTACCCCGTTTGTGGACGTGATGCTGGTGCTGCTCATCATCTTCATGGTGGCGGCGCCGCTGATGACCGTCGGGGTGCCGGTCGAACTGCCCAAGACCGCCGCCGGCGCGCTGCCCTCGGATGACGAGGAGCCGCTGACCGTAACCGTCACGGCAGCGGGTGAGGTGCAGATCCAGACGACTGCCGTGCCGCGCGACGAACTGGTTGCGCGTCTGCGTGCCATTGCTGCCGAACGCAGCAGCGACCGCGTCTATCTGCGCGCTGATGGCGGCATACCCTATGCCCAGGTCATGCAGGTGATGGGCGCGCTGAACGCGGGCGGATTTTCCAATGTCGGGCTGGTCACTGATACCGGCGGACCACGGCTCGACAGTGGCGGAGAGTGAGGCAGCGGTTTGCAGACCGGCACCAAGATTTCCGCGCTCGCCCATGTCACGTTGGTTGCATGGGCCTTTCTGGGCGGTGCCTTCCGCTCAGATCCTTTACCTTTCGAGGTGCAGGAGGTCTCGGTCATTTCGGCCGAGGAGTTCGCGGCGCTGAGCGCGCCGCGCGAGGCGCCCGAGATCATTCCTCAGCCCGTCGAACCGGAGCAACCCACCGCGCCCATCGAACAGCCCGCGCCGGTAGCGCCCGAGCCGGAGCCCGCGCCCGAGCCGGAGCCCGCGCGCCCCGAGCCGCAGCCGGTGGCCCGGCCCGAACCCGAGCCCGAACCCGCGCCGCAACCGGTCGAGCCCACCCCGGAACCGCAGGTGCCCAGCGAGGCGCCCAGCCTGGAGCGACCCGAACCCGAAACCGTGCTGCTGCCGGAACCACCGGGCAAACGTCCGAAACCGCGCCCGGTTGAGCGCGTCGCCCCCGAACCGGTAGCAGCACCGCCGCCCGATGCACGCCCGGATCCTGTTGAAACCCCGCCCGTGAGTGCCGAGGAAGGGGCCGAGACACCGCAGCCCGAGCAGCCCGCCACCGCGCCCGAGGAGGCGACCGACCGGATTGAACCTGAGGCTGACCCCCAGGCCGAGGTGGCACCGTCGCGCTCGCCCCGCCCGAAGACGCGCCCCCAGCAGCCGACTCAGACAGCCGAGGCCAAGCCCGCGGCCACACCAGAGGCAAAGCCCACAGCAAAACCCGAGGCAAAGCCGGCACCCGCCGCCCAGGCCGCCGAGACCCGCAGCGCGGTCAACGACGCCCTGGCCGAAGCGCTGGCCGCGACCGAGGAACCGGCCGCCGCACCGGCCCCCAGTGGCCCGCCGCTGACAAGCGGCGAGAAGGACGCGCTGCGCGTGGCGGTGTCGCAATGCTGGAACGTGGGCTCGCTTTCCAGCGAGGCGCTGAGGACGACAGTGGTGGTTTCGGTGCGGATGAATGCCGACGGCACACCCGATACCGGCTCGATCCGCATGATCGAAAGCTCTGGCGGATCGTCGGGGGCCGCGAAACAGGCCTACGAGGCCGCGCGCCGTGCTATCATCCGTTGCGGGGCCAAGGGCTATAAACTTCCCAGTGAAAAATACGATCACTGGCGCGATATCGAAATGACATTCAATCCCGAGAGGATGCGGATCAAATGATGAGATTTCTGACCAGCCTTGTTCTGGGTGCAGCGCTGCTGGCCGGAGCGGCCCAGGCGCAGAACCAACCGCTCAGGATCACCATCGATGAGGGAATCATCGAACCCTTGCCCTATGCAGCGCCGAATTTCGTGCCCGACAGTGCCGCGGCCACCGAATACGCGGTCGAGATCGCGCGTGTCGTCGCTGCGGACCTGACCGGCAGCGGTCTGTTCCGTGAGATCCCGTCCAGCGCCTATATCAGCCAGGTAACCTCGTTTGATGCGCCGGTGCAATTCGCCGACTGGAAGGCGATCAACGCGCAGGCGCTGATCACCGGCGCGGTCAGTGTATCGGGCAACCGTCTGACGGTGCGGTTCCGCCTGTGGGACGTGTTCGCCGGGGCCGAACTGGGCAGCGGCCTGCAATTCGCAGGCACCACCGACGGCTGGCGCCGCATGGCACACAAGGTGGCCGATGCGGTCTATAGCCGGATCACCGGCGAAGGCGGCTATTTCGACAGCCGCGTTGCGTTTGTCTCGGAAAGCGGGCCCAAGGACCAGCGCCGCAAGCGGCTGGCGATCATGGATTACGACGGCGCCAACGTGCAGTATCTGACCGACAGTTCGTCGATCGTGCTGGCTCCGCGCTTTTCTCCGTCCGGCGACCGGGTTCTCTATACAAGTTATCAGGGCGGTTTCCCGCGTATTCATATTCTTGATGTGGGGCAGGTTCAGCAGCGCGTCCTGCAAAGTCAGGACGGCACCATGAGTTTCGCGCCGCGCTTTTCGCCCGATGGCCAGACGGTTGTTTTCTCGCTGGCTCAAGGCGGCAATACCGACCTATACGCGATGAACATCGCCTCAGGGCAAAGCACCCGGCTGACGAGCGCCCCCTCGATCGAGACCGCACCCAGCTATTCTCCGGACGGCAGCCGCATCGTGTTCGAAAGTGACCGGTCCGGCACGCCGCAGCTCTATGTCATGTCCGCCTCGGGCGGCGAGGCCACGCGGATCAGTTTCGGTCAGGGCCGCTATGGCACGCCGGTCTGGTCGCCGCGTGGCGACCTGATCGCATTCACCAAGCAGAGCAAGGGCAGGTTCCATATCGGCGTGATGCGCACCGATGGGAGCGAAGAGCGCCTGCTGACCGCTTCGTTCCTGGACGAAGGGCCGACCTGGTCTCCCAATGGCCGCGTGATCATGTTCACCCGCGAGACGCAGGGCGCCAGCGGGCGCGCCGCGCTCTATTCCGTCGATATCTCGGGCCGCAATCTGCGCCCGGTCCGCACCCCCGATGGCGGCAGCGATCCTTCGTGGTCGCCGCTGCAAAAGTAAACCCCGGTTTTCCCCACCTCGGTTCGCGTTCACATGGGCGAGCCGATGTGGTATGAAAGAGCCAACAAAAAGCATAGGCGAGGCACCTGAAATGAACGTATTGAGCAAGCTTGCCGCCCTGGGCGCGCTGGTGGCGCTGGCCGCCTGCACAAATCCCGAGGATCTGGGCGATGGGAATTCCGTCGATCTGAACGGCGCCGGCACGGGCGTCGGCAGCGGACTGGTGAGTGATCCGACCTCACCGGCCTATTTCAATCAGGCAATCGGTGATCGTGTCCTGTTTGCGGTCGATCAGTCGACGCTCAGCGCCGAGGCGCAGGCAACACTGGGCGCGCAGGCGCAGTGGTTGCTGACCAACACCGACTATACGGCCACCATCGAAGGTCATGCCGACGAACAGGGCACCCGCGAATACAACCTTGCGCTCGGCGCCCGCCGCGCCAACGCTGCCCGCGAATACCTGATTTCTCGCGGGGTGGCCGGTAGCCGGCTCAAGACTGTCAGCTATGGCAAGGAACGCCCGATCGAGATTTGCAGCGACGAGGCCTGCTATTCCAAGAACCGCCGTGCGGTGACGGTTCTGACGACGGATCTGACGGGGTAATCTGATGAGAGTTGCAGGCGCGGTTCTGGCGGTTTCTCTTGCGTTTGCGGGGCAAGCTCCGGCGCAGGATCAGCAGACCCTGGCCGATATCCGGCAGGAACTGAACGTCCTGCATGTCGAGGTGCAGCGGCTCAAGCGCGAGTTCTCGACCACCGGATCGCCCTCGTCTTCGGCGGCGGGAGGCACGGTGCTGGAGCGGGTCGATGCCATCGAGGCAGAATTGCAGCGACTTACCCGGCTGACCGAACAGCTCAATGCCCGGATCGACCGGGTGGTGGCCGATGGCAGCAACCGGGTGGGCGATCTGGAATTCCGTCTGTGCGAGTTGGAAGCCGATTGCGACATCTCGACCCTGTCTCAGGGCACAACCTTGGGCGGTGAGGCGCCGGCGACACCTGCGGCGGCGCCGCAATCCAGCCAGCCAAAGACCGAACTTGCGGTGGGCGAACAGGCCGAGTTCGACAGCGCCAGCGAGTCACTCGAGGCGGGCGACTATGCCAAGGCGGCTGACCTCTTTGCGCAGTTCGAGGCCTCCTATCCCGGCAGTCCGCTGGCCGCCGAGGCGCATCTGAAACGCGGTAAGGCACTGGACGGAACGGGCGACACCCGCGAGGCGGCCCGCGCCTATCTGGCCAGCTTTACCGGTGACAGCACCGGGCCGCTTGCCGCCGAGGCGCTTTTCCAGCTGGGTGCAGCGTTGGGTCGACTGGGGCAGACCAGCCAGGCTTGTATCACGCTGGGCGAAGTATCGGTCCGGTTCCCTTCGGCGGCTGCCGTCGCCGAGGCAAATCGGGAAATGTCCTCGCTGGGGTGCTCTTGACGGCTGGCGGCCAGAACCTCGTCGACCATCTCAGGGCGCAGTTCTCCGCCCAGCCGCCTCGGCGGCTGGGCGTTGCCGTTTCCGGGGGTGGGGACTCGATTGCTCTGATGCATCTGCTGGCCCGCAGTTTCCCGGGTCGTGACGTCACGCTGCTGGTCGCGACAGTCGACCATGGCTTGCGGCCCGAGGCAGCCTCCGAGGCGGCGCTGGTCGCCCGCCAGGCCGCTGGCTTGGGTCTGTCGCATGAAACCCTGCGCTGGACCGGCTGGACCGGCGAGGGCAATCTTCAGGACCAGGCCCGCCGCGCCCGCTATACGTTGCTGACCGAATGGGCGCTGCGCAACCGTGTGACCACGCTGGCGCTGGCTCACACCGCCGACGATCAGGCGGAAACGCTGCTGATGCGGCTGAGTCGATCCGCCGGTGTATCCGGGCTTGCCGCCATGGCGCCGCGACGCATGCAGAACGGGGTGATGCTGATCCGGCCCCTGTTGGGCATCACCCGCGACACGCTGCGCAACTTTTTGCGTATCGAAGGCATCAGTTGGGCCGACGACCCGTCAAACGAGGATGCCCGTTATGACCGCATCAAGGCGCGTCGGGCGCTGGCGGATCTGGCACCCTTGGGCATAGACGCGCAGGGTCTGGCAGAGGTGGCGGCCAACATGGCGCGCGCGCGCGAGGCACTGGACTGGTACACTTTTCTGGCGGCGCGCGACCTGACCCGGATCGATGGCGGCGACGTCCTGCTCGAGCCGCGCAGTTTTCGCACCCTGCCTGACGAGATCGCGCGACGGATGCTGTTGCATATCGTTGGCTGGATCGGTGGTGGCGAATATCCGCCGCGCCGCGCCGCGGTGGCAGAGGCACTTGCTGCGCTGCGCCACGAGCGTTCCGGCCAGTTAGGAGGGTGCCTGATCCTGGGGCAGGGGCGCCGTATCCGGTTTTGTCGTGAACACAAGGCGGTTGAAACCCACACCGCACCGCAGGGCGAACTGTGGGATGGGCGCTGGGTGCTGCGCGGCCCGGTGGTCAAGAACGGAGAGTTGCGCGCTCTGGGCGCGGCGGGGTTGAAACTCTGCCCGGACTGGCGTCTGACCGGGCGCCCCCATGCGGCGCTGATCGCCAGCCCGTCGGTCTGGAGCGGCGACACTCTGGTCGCCGCGCCACTGGCCGGATTGCCCAATGGTTGGACTGCCGAATTGGAAAGCGGTGAAGAAGACTTCTACGCGTCCCTTTTATCGCATTGAACCTCGCCCGATCCTCTCTATTTTAAGAAACAAGCTGGCTGCGGAGTTCCGCGGCCGGAAAGTATTGGGAGAATGTCCTTGGGCAACGCACGTAACATCGCCTTCTGGGTCGTCCTTTTCCTGTTGATTCTCGCTCTGTTCAACCTGTTCAGCGGGTCGGGCGGAACCTTGCAGAGCCAGGAAAAGACCTATTCTGAATTTGTCAGTGCCGTCGATGAAGGCAATGTGACAAAGGTGATCCTCGACGGTGAGCAGATTCGCTACCGCACCTCTGATGGTCGCGATTTCGTCACGATCAAGCCTGGCGATGCCGAGGTGACCACCCTCTTGATCGACAAGAACATCCCGGTGCGCGCCGAAAAGCAGCAGCAATCGGGGTTCCAGTCCTTCCTCATCACGCTGCTGCCTTTCCTGCTGCTGATCGGGGTCTGGGTCTATTTCATGAACCGGATGCAGGGCGGCGGGCGCGGTGGCGCCATGGGTTTCGGAAAATCCAAGGCCAAGATGCTGACCGAGAAGCATGGTCGCGTCACCTTTGATGACGTCGCGGGCATCGACGAGGCCAAGGAAGAGCTGGAAGAGATCGTCGAATTTCTGCGCAATCCGCAGAAATTCAGCCGTCTGGGGGGCAAGATTCCCAAGGGCGCGCTTTTGGTGGGCCCTCCGGGCACCGGTAAAACGCTCTTGGCGCGCGCCATCGCGGGCGAGGCGGGCGTGCCCTTCTTCACCATTTCCGGTTCGGATTTCGTGGAAATGTTCGTGGGTGTGGGTGCCAGCCGTGTGCGCGACATGTTCGAACAGGCCAAGAAAAACGCGCCCTGCATCGTTTTCATCGACGAGATCGACGCCGTGGGCCGCCATCGTGGCGCCGGTTACGGCGGCGGCAATGACGAGCGCGAACAGACGCTGAACCAGCTGCTGGTGGAAATGGACGGGTTCGAGGCCAACGAGGGCGTCATCATCCTGGCGGCCACCAACCGCAAGGACGTGCTGGATCCCGCGCTGCTGCGTCCGGGCCGGTTCGACCGTCAGGTCACCGTCGGCAACCCCGACATCAAGGGCCGCGAGAAAATCCTGGGCGTGCACGCGCGCAAGACCCCGCTGGGCCCCGATGTCGATCTGCGCATCATTGCGCGCGGCACGCCGGGCTTCTCGGGTGCCGATCTGGCCAACCTGGTGAACGAGGCGGCGCTGATGGCCGCCCGCGTGGGCCGGCGTTTCGTGACCATGGAGGATTTCGAGAACGCCAAGGACAAGGTCATGATGGGGGCCGAGCGCCGCTCGATGGTGCTGACCCAGGACCAGAAGGAAAAGACCGCCTATCACGAGGCGGGTCACGCGGTGGTGGGGCTTGCCCTGCCGATGTGCGACCCGGTCTACAAGGCCACGATCATCCCGCGCGGCGGCGCGCTGGGCATGGTGGTCAGCCTGCCGGAAATGGACCGGCTGAACTGGCATCGCGACGAATGCCAGCAGAAACTGGCGATGACCATGGCGGGCAAGGCGGCGGAAGTTCTCAAATATGGTGAGGACCATGTTTCGAACGGACCGGCGGGTGACATCATGCAGGCTAGCCAGCTGGCCCGCGCCATGGTGATGCGCTGGGGCATGTCGGACAAGGTCGGCAATATCGACTATGCCGAAGCGCATGAGGGATATTCGGGCAATACTGCCGGTTTCTCGGTCTCGGCCCATACCAAGGAGCTGATCGAGGAAGAGGTCAAACGCTTCATCCAGCAAGGCTATGATCAGGCCCATGCCATCCTGACCGAGCGCCGCGAGGACTGGGAACGTCTGGCCCAGGGTCTGTTGGAGTACGAGACCTTGACCGGCGACGAGATCAAGCGGGTCATGAAGGGTGAACCTCCGCATGAAAGCGATGACGAGGATCCGGGCAAGGATCAGGGCAACGCCGCCAGCGTGACCGCGATCCCCAAAACGAAGCCCAAGGCGCCGCCTGCGGGTGGGTTGGAACCCGAACCCACAACCTGATCGCGACCGAATTGACAGAAAGGCCCGGCATCCGCCCGGGCCTTTTTCGTTTTGGCTGGTCACCGACAGCGAGGCAGCTAAGGTTGCCACCGTTGCTGTAAGGAAAGTGGACTAATGCCGGTTCTTGATAAAAGCGGTCATTTAGGCCGGGTTGAATGGCTGGGGTGGGTGCCTGCGGGTGGGGTGCTGCGGGCGGAACCTGTCGATATGCTGGAGCTTAGCTTTTCCGGGGTAACAGGCGAGCGGCACGAGGGCGCCACGCGTCCGTCCTGCGTGCGAGTGCGCAACCTCTATGACCGCGATACCGAGATCCGCAATGTGCGTCAGCTGACGATTCTGTCGGCCGAGGAACTGGCTGCCATCGCCACTGAAATGGGGTTGGACCGGCTCGACCCGGCCTGGCTCGGCGCCTCGATCGTGGTCAGTGGCATTCCCGATTTCACCCATGTACCGCCCTCTTCGCGTTTACAGAGCAGGGACGGGACCACCCTGACCATCGACATGGAAAATCGCCCCTGTGTCCTGCCGGGACGCGAAGTCGAGGCCGACAAGCCCGGTCATGGCGCGGCCTTCAAGCCCGCGGCACAGGATCGGCGCGGCGTCACCGCCTGGGTCGAACGGCCCGGTACTTTGCGGCTGGGCGATGACCTGACGCTGTTCATTCCCGATCAGCGCCCCTGGGCACCATAACGCGGAACCGGTTTCCGATCCGCGACCCGCGAAATCAGCGCGCGACGTTTCGCGTCGCGAATATGTCGGAATCCATATCCTGCCCCTGCAAATGCGACGTTACTCCTGTCACCAGCCCGGCGCGTGTGCGCCGGTATACCAGGACACCAAGCAGGGATTGCACCCATGGCCTATAAATCCGACATAGAAATCGCCCGCGAGGCAAACAAGAAGCCGATCTTGGAGATTGGCGCGAAGCTGGGGATCGGGGCGGAGGAGTTGCTGCCTTATGGTCATGACAAGGCGAAGGTGAGCCAGGGGTTCATCGATTCGGTTCAGGACCGCGCGGAT